>JABDKS010000595.1 GCA_013002105.1 Pirellulaceae bacterium
GGATAGAGCGGTCGCAAGAATCCAGCAGCGGTGCGAAGTTGTAGCAACCGAATCGGGCTCGAATGGATGCCGAAGCGGCAGTTTTGAAGTTGCGTTATTCGTAATGAACATCGAGTCTGACTCGGCAAAATACGAAATGAACACGAACATAAAGAATCACTCTCCCTTTGGGAGAGTCGGGCTCTCAGGCCCGGAGAGGGCCCTCCCCGGCCGATAACGCGTCCGACCCTCCCGCTGCGCGGAAGGGTGAAGCAAAAAGCGCAACTTCAAAAAGCGGCAGGACGGGCGATCCAATACAAGTCGGCGAGTTGTTGCAGCGATTGATCAAATCGCTGACGGGCTTCCTCTGTTTCAGGAAAATCAGCCTGTGCATCGAGCCAGTCGAAAACGTCTTGAAAATAGGCCAATGATGTCGCCACCGACTCGTCGACATGGCCCACTGTTAAGGGCAACCTGGCTTCGTCCAGCGGCATCGAGAAATTACGTGGATCAAGAGGTCGATACTGCTGCAGTAAAGCAAGGACTTCGCGTGAATCGGCTGTCCATTGTTCGGTGTAGTCTCGCAGTTTGGCCGGACTGCCTTATGCCAAATAGAGAAGTCACCTTTGAACCGAAGTGTCAGCAAAAAGCGAGGTGAACAGGTGCCAACCCGATGATAGTGATCCGGCGCGAAGTCACGATGGATTCGTTTTTGGACGTCGTTGGGAAGAACGATGTTTTGGTTCACGAGGAAAACGCCCTTTGTCGGTCCAGCTTCCTACAAGTTACCGTGCTTTCGGCTGACAAAGAATTTATTCGGAGCGAAAAGCTATCGGTCGAAGTCGTACGTCGAGCTCTCGCACGCCAGAGCTTGTCCTGACAGGGGCGTTGCCATCACCAGTTGATGTTTACGATTGGCCTGCCGCACGGACAGATCTCGTTCGTTGGCACGTACGCATTGGTTTTCTCTTAGAACATTTTTGCCGATGACATGCTGAGTGACGCAAACGTCCTGAGCGACGCAGACGCTCTGGGTGTCACAGACTCGGTGGCGCAGAGATGCTGAGTCCTGGTTCTTGCGATTATCGATCAGGCTGCTTGTCCGATTGGATCTGATCGGCCCACTGTCGGTAGGGTGTATTTTTTGCCAGATAGCGATTGTAATCCGGTGCACCCTGCCACCACGTCGGGCCTCGCTCGCCAAGGGCCAACTTGCTTTCCTGCACCCGTTCTCTGGCACAGGACAATGCGGCGCTGCTATCGGCCTGGAGTGCTGCGCCAACATCCCGGCGCGCTCGCATCAGTTCGGTCACTAATGCTTGTCGAACCGCTTCATCGAGATGGGGGTTGGTACACCGCCACAATCGCCCGCGATGCAGAAAGTAGCGTCCATCGGGGGTGATTGGGTATTTCATGCCTGACTAGACCCAATCCAGAATGACGTCATAGACTTGATCACGATCCTTTTCGATCAACAGGCAGTGTCTAAGGCCGTCGAAGTCAACATGTTTGCATTGTGGACCGGCTAATCTTGCGAATTCCTTGGTTGATTCGCGGTCACACAATTCGTCGTCCGAGCCGGTGAGCAATAGCAGTGGTCTTTGGAGCTTGCCAGCATGTTCGAGCAACCAATGCCCATGCGAGAGGAGTTCGCCACCGATTCCAATAGACAGTTGTTCGTGGAGCAATGGATCGGCGGCCAAAGATTGTAGGGCATCGGGATCCTGTGTCAGATCTGTTGGTTCGATTGAGGCGCTGACGCGAAGATGTGGAATGATTTTCGCTGTCAGCCAAGCCGCAAAGGCCTGCGGTTTGGTCGGCGGATCAGGTGGCAAAATCATTGGATTGGTAACCATGGCTCGATCGGCAAGATCACAGTCTCGATCGAGTAAATGATTAAGTACTAGATTGCCGCCCATGCTGTGCCCCAGAAGAACAAGTTCCGCGTGTGGATGTCTGTCACGGGCCTCAGAAAGCGCCAGCGAAATATCATCGACCAGTAGGTCGAACGAAGGCGCGTCACCGCGGCGACCGGGGCTCTTTCCGTGACCGTGCTGGTCGTAGGCAAACGTGGCAATGCCCGTTTCCGCCATTCGCTGACCAAACTCTTCGTAGCATCCGCTATGTTCGCCCAGGCCATGGACGATCACGATGACTTGTCGTGCCTCCTTGGGGCCAAAATGCCGGCAATGAAGTCCGCGGTTGTCGTCGGTCGCAAGCGTTGTTTGATCGTTCATTTTGCCAGGAAGAATGGAGACGGGCTGGAGTAAAAAATTAGTCGGGGAATAAATTGGGGCACAAAGGCAGAGGTCGCAACAAAAACCAACGCGTCAATGAGCGCGAAAATCAATGCGACGAACTCGAAGGGATGCAAACCGCATGCCAAAAACAGCCTGTTTGAATCGCACCATTTTTTCCGCTTCGCCGACAGATTTACGATCAAGCGTTCTGATTTCCGATCAAGCAACCTGACGATCAAGCGTTGGGGCGAGTGGCGCCAGTCATCGCGCAAGGGTCGATTGCTACGGCGCCCCAAGTTCTTCACTTAATTGCCAATTCGTTGCCGGACATATTCCGCCGCGTGGCCTTGGCGATCGGGATTGATTCGATTGGGGCGTTTGGCATCGCCATACAATTGCATTCCGTTGGGCAGCAAGGATTCGCGTCGGTCCGGCCCGTTGTACTCTCGACACGACCACAGCAGATCAATCGCTTCGTCCTTCGTAACAATCACCCAGTCGGAGGACCATCCGTGATTTCGTAGCTGAAGAACGTAATTGGCGTCGTGCCGCATGACTTCGATGAATACACCTGGGTCACTGGGCGAATCATATTGGAGATCATAGAAACAGAGAGAGTGTGAATGGGACAGTTGCCCAATCAAGTGCGACGCCGTAGTGCGATTGGCGTGTTGATCGAAAGCGATTTGTTGGCGCCGCTTGGTTTTCGCCAACAGATCCAATCCACTGATCTGCTCCAGCGGCGGGACATAGTATTTACGATGCGTTGCGATCCCGACTGCCGCGACGAGTATCAGCAACAGAAGTCCGGCAATCGAAAATCGCGGCTTGAGCCAATTCATCGTATACCCTCAGCAACGATTTTTATCGTGACGGGCGAAGTTCGACTTGTATTCACCTTGGGACGCTTCCGGAAATCCTATCATTCGGCCTCCGCAGCGGTTACGCTTTGGACCTACAGATGACCGCGGGCGAAACGAGATTCTGTGGGCAGATGTATTTAGCCGACAAGCACAACCGCGGGTATTGGCGTACCTGTATTTAGCGGAGATTGAACGTGATGAAGTTTGGATTTTTTGTAGCAGCATTACTCATTTTCACCGGGTCGGCGATTGCGGATTCATTGGTATACGAAGGCACCGATGGATTCGGTAAAGGAAAACACATTGTGTTTATTGCCAATGACCACGAGTATCGGTCAGAGCAGACCTGCCCGCTGTTGGCAAAAATGTTGGCCAAGCATCACGGTTTTCGCTGCACGGTTTTGTTTGGCATCGATGACGATGGCCACATCAAGGCGGGAGCCAAGGACGTACCGGGTCTGGAAGCACTGAAAGACGCGGACCTGTTGTTTTTCTATACGCGGTTTATGAATCTGGCGGATGAACAGGCGAATTTGTTGGCCGAGTATTTCGAGCGGGGCGGACCCGTCGTCGGTGCTCGGACGTCGACCCATTGTTTTAATGGTCAAAAAGGAAAGTGGGAGAAGTTAAATTACAACTACTCCGGCGATGACTATCACGGTGGATTGGGCAAGCAGGTCTTCGGCAACACGTGGGACAAAGAGGAAGGCCAGTCTCACTATGGGTCGAATCATGTAGCAGGATGTCTCCTTTCACCGGTTCAGAAAGCAGCCGACCATCCGATTTTGACTGGCGTCCATCCATTCCATGCCTACTCGGGTGCCTATAAGTCGCAACCGCCGGCCGACGCGACGCCGCTGTTGAACGTCCAAGTTCTCAATACGTTTCATGCAAGCGATGACTTCAACACGGAAAAGCAAATCGTCAATGCTGGCTGGGCTCGCGACGGCTACACCGCACCATCGGGTGACAAAAAGCAGGCACGCGTTGTGTACACGTCGTTCGGCGCGTCAGAAGATTTATTGAGCGAAGATGGTCGCCGATTCATGATCAACGCCTGCTTGTGGGCCGGTGGTTGGGAAAATCATATCACTGCCGATTTGGATGTCAGTATCGTGGGCGGGTATGCGCCGAGTCCGTATACGACCGGTGCCTACTTTTACGAAGGTGTCAAACCGTTGGATTTGGAATCTTGGGATAGTCAGATCATGCCAAACGATGCACCGCTCGGTGGATTGGATGATCCCCGATCTGCTCGCCGACACGCTCGTGTGTTGGTCAATCGTCCCGAGCTAAAGGCAAAGCTGGCGGAGAAGTATCCCGACCTGTACGGACCCGATGCCAAATTGCCATCGGCGGCGCCGAAGAAGAGAAAAAAGTAATCGTGGTGTTTGGATCGAAACCGACAGCGAGTGTCTACTTCACTCGCATGCCGTTGCCCTGCCACAACACATTCAAGTCAGCTTTGCTCCAGATCTCTAATCCGACCGACGGGTCGCCGACGATGATGCCACCCTCGGGCGTTTGACCGATCGCGACCACCGAGTGTCCCATGCCTGGGATCCAACCCCATTGTTCGGTGTACCTGCGGTCTTCGGTTCCAAACGGCAATTCGACGGCCAGCAAAACGGGCCAGTCGTTGTCGCTCAGCAGCTGATCGAGATCGGGATCAACAATTTGCACGTCGCGATTGTGTCGCTGGGCGATCAATTTGACTCCGCGGTAGAGTCCCAGCGTTGGTGTGCCGGAGCGGTCTGTCAAACAAAGCGGGATTAACTCGCGCTCGCTGACGTCGATGTTTTCAGCTCGAAACAACGTTGCCGCTGCTGCCGGGCTGCAGGTCGCCCAGGACGTTTGCAACGCGACACCGTCTTGCCACTGATCGCCACCGGCCGGCGGCGGTCGTAGCGCGATCGACAACAGTGGCCAGCAGACCGCTGCCAGCGAAGCACCACCGAGCAAAACAGCGAGCCCGCCGCGTCGCCAAGCCGGCGTCTTGGGTAGTCGCCAAGCCCAACCGGCGGCCAGTCCCGCGAAGATCGCAGCAAAGTTCGTGTAGATGATCGCGGCAGAATCGGGCACCAGCCGGGCCCAGAAAAGTTGTCCCGATGCGTAGAACAAAAAATAAACCGTCGCGAACACCGCCAACGTCAACAGGAGAATGACGCGTTGTCCCTTGTCCGAGTACAACAGGCCGCCAGCGACCAACGCGGCAACGACCGATAGGCAACTCATCACAGCGATGGCGGTCACAATGTCTGACACAGCAGATTTTCGATCGTGAGTAGGAGGAAACGCGGAAACAACAACGTGGATCGCAAGCAAATCGCATGCCGGGGCGGCACCATCGCAGCGGGTCAACTGCCGCTTGGTGGCTAATCGTCCGCGATGGTAGCGAAAGAGCCGCAGGCGGGGCAGACACAATGGCTGCTGGTTACTTTTTGACCGGAACGACTGCGTAAGTTCGCACTGGGTTACTGGGCGATGGGCTGATCGATTGGATCGATGGACAGCGAGCCGGCGTCGCCATCAACGAAACCATTTTTGGCGAGCAAAAACTGGTGCGAGCGACTTTCTAAAAAGTGCATCAGATACCCGGCGGTGTTGGGAAACACAAACAGGTCACCGGTCGAGACGCCCTGGGGGAAACGCAGTCGTCGTAGCGATAGTAGTTCTGATTCGGTGCAGTACGCTCCCACCAGGTATCCTTCCATCGCATCGTCGTCGCTGACTGGCAGGCTACTAACACCCGAGTTTTGGCGACGAACCAGAATAGGGTCAACCAAAAAATCGTCGGTCGTCGTGCGACATTGGGTTCGGTTCATTGACAATCCGATCAGCCAGTGCCCATCCGGATGCTGCTTGCGAAACTCGACCCTCGCCACCGTCATTCCGCACCCGTCCAACACACTGCGTCCTGGCTCGCAGCGAAGTTCCAATTGACGATTCCGCAGTGCGTTGGCCAACGAACTGGATCCGGCTGCTGCCGCGTCTGTCACGTTTCCCGCTACATCATCGACCGCTAAATCATCGATCGCTAAATCTTTGAGGGGCGAATCTAGTAGTCGTTCAAGCCACTGATGCTGAACGGGTTGTTGGTAATAGGGATAAACGTTTCGTTCACCATGAACCTGATCTCCAATCGCAATTCGACCCAGCCCATGATTTTGGTAGGTAATCGCGGATCGATTTCCCAGCAACGCATCATCATGCGTCGTCCAGAAGGCTTCCCACTGCTGTGCTGACTCCAGATAACTCATTGGGATTCCACCACCGATGTCCAAAAAATCGATCGCGTGTCCCCACTGACGCAATTGGTCAATGATCGATAACAACTGACGAATCGCTGATACCCGCTGCTGCAAACAGTAGCCATCAAGATGAAAGTGAATACCGCGGATCGCGAGCGGGCTGTCTGACGACGATGCCCAGTTTTCCTGAACAATCGACAGCAAATCGTCGACGTCAAATCCAAATCGTGATGGAAGCTTTTCTCCGGCATGAGAAAATCCACTGATACGAAGTGCGATCGGGGCATTCGCGCGGCTCGTCGTGGCGACCGCACGCAGAGAATGCAACTCGTCTAAATTGTCGACCGCGACGACCACTTGAGCATCGACGCATTGCTGCATCAGGTGTCGGCTTTTAACCGCGGCTGTGCAGATGATTCGCGCTGGATCAAATCCACGATCGAGCACTTGTTGCAGTTCTACCTCGCTGGCCGTATCGACGCCGGCGTCCACTTCGGCTGCCGCATCGACCAGCGTCAGACATTTGTTGGCTTTGCGGGCAAAGTAAACTCGAAACCTCAATTGCCGCTCATTGGCAACCCGATCGAGTTGTCGGATGTTTCGCTTCAGCGGTGCCGCGGAAAGCAGATTCAGCGGTGACCCGTACTTGGTGATCCACGGTTCGAGACGATCGTGATAGCAAAGGTCTTGCATCCATGGTTCCAAGCGTCCCGACAGCGGCAAGACGCCCGCACAGGCTGATCGCACATGGCGAGCGTCCGTCTCGATTGCGTCGTTGTCGACTCTGGCGTTTGGAAAATTCATGGTGTGCTCGTCAATCGGGCGGTGGAATCGCTGGAAATGTGCGGGAGCAGTTTCTATGCCGAGGTATTGCAAAACGGATCGCCCAGCCCTCTACAACGTACCAAACAGAGCTCACTGGGGCGCCCGGATACGCGACTGCTGGTCGACGCGGGCGAAGTCAGTACACTGATTCGCATGGAAGTGATCACCTTGCAATCTGGAAGCAGCGGCAACTGTGTCTACGTCGAGACGGACGGCGTTCGTTTGTTGTTTGATGCTGGGATCAGCGGCAACAAAGCGCAGCAACGCTTGTCGCACCACGGCAAAGACATTCGCGACGTCGATGCGCTGATCATCTCGCACGATCACCGCGATCACACGGCATCGATGGGGATTTTCCAACGAAAATTCGGAATGCCGATCTATGTTACCAAGCGTACGTATGCCGAGACGAAGCGTCGAATGAAATTGGGACGTCTGCATGATGTCAGGCATTTTTGCTCGGGCGATACCATGTGGTTTGGGCGCGTCTCGGTTGAATCCATCCGTACGCCGCACGATGCCGTCGACGGGGTTGCCTTTGTTGTCGACAACTCCCAACATCGCTTTGGCGTGTTGACCGATTTGGGGCATGTGTTCAGCGAGCTCGAATCGGTAATGCCGACTTTGGACGCCGTGTTGATCGAGAGCAATTACTGTCCTCGGATGTTGGACGATGGTCCCTATCCAGCGTTTCTGAAGAATCGAATTAGCGGACCGGCCGGACACATCTCCAATGTCGAAGCGGCGGAACTTTTGAAACGCGCCGGATCAGAAAGATTGAATTGGGCTTGCCTGGCGCACTTGTCAGACGAAAACAACGATCCTGCGGTGGCCTTGGAAACCCATCAGCAAGTTCTTGGGTCCGCCTTTCGACTGATTTGTGCCGATCGCCAGGCAGTATCGCCACTGATGCACGTGTCAGAATTCGACGAAGAAACCTTTGCACCGCCGATTGCCGCCAGCGCGAGCAAGTTGCCCCATGACAACGCGATGGTCACGACTTCGATTGATCAAGCCACGACGACAAAAAAATCATCGCAGTCACAGTTTGATTTCACGTTGTAGTGTTCTTGACCGTCATGGTGCGTTGTTGAGCCGGTCCAGCAGGGCTTGGATTTTCCAGTGTGTCGTCAACTTTGCAGAGAAGACCATCAGGTGGCGGTCGTTGCAACTGAACATCTGGTTTGTTGAGGGACCACCCATGGATTCCCAGGTTTCCGGATCGATCGTGTACTCGATCAGCGTGATCAAACCATCATCGCGATAACTGGCTGCACCGAGGTGGTCTATCGGTCGACCCATTTGACGTTGTGCCGCCGGCTGGACTGCCGCCAATGGCGTCACGTCGTAAACGCATGTGCACAGACATTCATCCGCACGATCGACGGTCGTGATCAATGGTTGCCCCATGCGAATCGCTAAGGTTAAATCGAGTTGGTCCAGGAAATAGAAAAGTCGGGAGGCCACGGTCGCACTGTTGATCCGCTGGACGGTCGCATCTGTCTTCCACCACTGGCGAACGACACGCGGCCCAGCGTCAGGCACTGGTGCGGCAGACGTTGAAACGCTGGTGGACTGCAATGCCGAATCCGGTCCATTGGCGAACGGATCGATCAGGGCATCCGGCACGGATCGATTCAACTGTGGCGATAGAGCAGGAAAGACTCGGTCGGATGCGGAGAGGCCGATCTCGTCCAATGCCCGATGGTCAATCTGTATTTCAACGTGTGTCGCCAGGGCACGCTGAATGTCGATCAAAGTGGTCGACGCATCCCAAGCGAAGTCACGTTCACCCGATTGAACTGGCGATCGTAAAAATGTTTTCAATTCGCGCTCGTGCTGGGTCGTCAAGAACGGATCAACCAAGCGTGAGACGATCGGCCGATTCGGCTGCGACAACCGTTGGGGTGCCAGCGACGCACCCTGGTCAAAGCCATGTTGTGCACAAATGCCGGGCGCATAAGCGACTGCCAAGAGTAACGCCAGGCAAAGTCGGCTGAATACTTGTCGGAGCATTGTGTGCATTCGCTTGGCCTATTTGCATGCAGGGTCGGGAGAACCGTGGTGATCGCGGATTCAACCGATGCGAGAACCGGCAATCGCATTGGTTTCCAGCTGACAACAAGTCAACGCAATTGGCATTCCAAATGCGTGTAATCGTTCCTCAACATGCAAAACGCAATGTCCCCCGCACTTTTGCGAGTAAACCCTCAACAGACTTTGTCAAATCGCTACAGCATTTTGCAACAACCAACGCGAAGCGATGCGCACC
>JABDKS010000597.1 GCA_013002105.1 Pirellulaceae bacterium
CGGTACCACGTCGTTCGATTTACGCGATGATTGATCGCCAGAATTTGCCATCGCTGTTTCGCACGTTCGATTTCGCCAGCCCGGACGCGCACTCACCCCACCGGTATTTTACGACCGTCCCACAACAAGCCCTGTATTTACTCAACAGCAAACAGGCGACGGAATTGGCCGGACGAGTCGCCAAGCAGGTTCGCAGTCGAGTGTCCAGCGACGCTCCGCATTTGCTGATGACGGAAACTTTCCGACAGGTCCTCGGTCGCGAGCCGAATCCCCGGGAACGTCAAATGGCCGAATCGTTTGTTGCCGACGACGCGATGCCGGCGACCGCGTCGATTGATATGCGTTCGCTGTGGGTGTATGGGACCGGCGAAGTTGATGACGCGTCCAAGGTGCAATCGTTTGTTCGGTTTCCAGTGTTCAAGGACGGGCGTTGGCAAGCGGGCGGCAAATTTCCGATGGATAGCCCGATGGGGCACGCGATGTTGGGCAAGGACACCGGTCATCCTGGCAATACGAACGCCCAGAGTGTGATTCGTCGTTGGCGAGCGCCGGCGTCCGGTCGCGTTCGAATCATCGGGATGGTGGGTCATCGCGGCGACCATGGCGATGGGATTCAGGCGGCGATTTGGGTCGGAGGGAAACGAGTTTTTCGGGAGACACAAAAAATGAACAATCGACCTTATGGGCCGCTTGCGGCGAACGTTGTCGAAGGGGAATTTGTCGATTTCGTCGCTGCACCGGGGACGTCCTCCTCCTTTGATTCGTTTTTTTGGCGGATTCAGATCAAGCTGGTGTCCCAGGATGGTCGTATTTTTGAGTCGGATTCGACGAAGGATTTTAGTGGACCGTTTGATCCCGAGTCAGTGAACACGCTCAGTCGGCTGGCGCAATTGGCGCACGCTTTGTTAATGAGCAACGAGTTTGCGTTTGTAGACTAGCATTGTACGTATCCTTGTCGAAAAGCACGGACAACAAAATCATGCGGCCATTTGATTCCATCTCCCGACGCGACCTGCTGCGAGCATGCGGTACCGGAATCGGAGCGCTCGCATTGAGTGATTTGATGGGGCGTGAAGCGTTCGCAGGAGGCGAGGTCGGTTTGCATTTTGCGCCCAAAGCGAAATACGTCATTCATTTGTTTATGAATGGCGGGCCCAGCCAAGTTGATACGTTTGACTACAAACCGAAATTGAACGAATTGGCTGGTAAAACCGCACCGACAAAAAACTTGAGAACCGAACGTCCCACCGGCAATGTGCTCGGAACACCCTATCGTTTTCAGCAGTACGGCGAATGTGGATTTCACGTCAGCGAACTGTTTTCCAAGACCGCCGCGCATGTTGACGACATCTGTTTCATTCATTCGATGCACGCGGATGTGCCCAATCATGAACCGTCACTGATGTTAATGAACACCGGTGAATCACGTCTGGTTCGTCCGAGTGTCGGTTCTTGGTTGTCTTATGGATTGGGCAGCGAGAATGAGAACTTGCCGTCTTTCGTGACGATGTGCCCGGGTGGTTACCCGATCAAAGAATCTCAGAATTGGCAAAACGGTTTCTTGCCAGGGAAATACCAGGCGACGTACGTTGATTCGAGTCACGAGAGTGTCGAAAAGCTGATTGACAATATCCGACCCACACGCGTAGCACCGTCGGACCAACGCCAGCAACTGGATTTGTTGGCGAAGCTGAATCAAATGCACCGCGAAGAACGTGCACATGATGCACGCCTGGAGTCGCGGATCGAATCATTCGAGCTTGCCTACCGAATGCAAAGCGAAGCGGCCGATGCGTTTGACGTTTCCAGAGAGACGGCTGAGACATTGGAGCTTTACGGCGAAGGAAACTTCGCACGGCAAACGCTGATTGCCAGACGGTTGGTTGAACGCGGAGTGCGTTACGTTCAGCTGTACACCGGTGCCGGGCAGCCGTGGGACAACCACGACGATTTGGAACGAGAGCATCGCAAGAACGCGGAGAAAGTCGATCAGCCAATCGCGGCATTACTGTCCGACTTGAAACGGATGGGGTTGCTGCAGGACACGCTTGTGATCTGGGGAGGTGAATTCGGCAGAACCCCGGTCGTCGAAATGCCCAAAAAGGGTAGCAATCAGGGGAAGATGAACGGACGCGACCACAACCATTGGGGATTCACGATGTGGATGGCCGGTGGCGGAGTCAAAGGCGGTCAGAAGATCGGTGCAACCGACGAGATCGGATTTCAGGCGGTCGAGGACCGAGTCCACGTGCATGATTTGCACGCTACCATCTTGCGACTGATGGGATTTGATCACGAACGACTGACCTATCGGTACGCGGGTCGCGATTTTCGACTGACCGATGTGCATGGTCGCGTCGTCGAAAAGGTCTTTTCCTGAGTTCTAGCTGGACAGCGCCACTCTTGTGTTCTTGGACCTAGTTTCACGGCGGTTCAAGGAGGATCGATTTGATCGCCAGCGGATCCATTCCGAGTTCCTTGTATTGCCGTATGCGTGTTTTCCAGTGGCTTTGGCTGGCTGCGGCGTTGCGCCGTTGATGATAG
>JABDKS010000612.1 GCA_013002105.1 Pirellulaceae bacterium
CATGTACTCTGCGCTAACCCGTCGAGATGATTTTGCAGACTGAGTTTGTAAATCATGGACGCACCCATCACCATCGAGAAAAGATTCGTTGTTCGGCCGCAGTTAATTGTAATCGACGCAGCCGTCAGATGTATGCAAGGCTTCCAGGCTTCAATCCCGACAGAAACTTACCCGACAGATACTTACCCGACAGACACTCAATTGACCTTCCGGACCTTCGTTTCGTCCGCGATCTTATCATTGGGGTACACAATCACCTCGTCATCCTGTCTCAGACCATCGATCAGCTCCGTGTGCGACTCATTCTGCAAGCCAATTTTGACCTGCCGCATGACCGCGCGACCATCTGCGATGGCAAATACGTGCCATTGGCGTTGGTGTCGAAACAACGCGCTGTTAGGCACCAGCAACACATTGGCCAACTCATCGACCGTAATCCGGGCTTCGATACGGTATCCGTCCCCGAGCCTGGCCAGACGATCCGGCTTCTCGTCAAAGTCAGCGATTACGTTCACCCGCTGCTCTTCGACACCCAGGGACGAGACTTTCGTGAAGGCTGCTGGTTCGATCACGCGGACCTTGGCTTGCAACGGGTCCTGGCCGCCCCAATGTTCGACGGTCAATTCGGCACCCGGTTTGATCCGCACTGCATCGGTCGACAACACATCGACTTCGATCTCTAAATGACTTGGGTCGCCAAGTTCCAACAAGGGCGTGCCTACATTCACGACCACGGAACTTTCCTGAAAGACACGCAGCACTTTTCCCGAAACCGGCGCGACGATCTCGAACGGTTCGACTTCCACATCACCGCCAATGGCATCGTTTTGGTCCTCGACGGGACCACCATCGCTCGATTCCGTTTTGCCCTGATTGGATTGGTTCGCGGCGTTGAATTGGTTCGCGGCGGCTCGCGCCATCTTCAATTCAAACTTCGCGATCTCGGCATCAAACTCCGCAGCCTTGATCGCCTGGTTACTGGCAAAATACTCGGCGCGGGCAACATCAAATTCGTCTTGCGATGTCGACTGATTTGCAAGCAGCTTTTTCGATCGCTGGAATTTTGCATCGGCAAGTTCCTGATTGATTCTGGCTTGTTCTACCGCAGACTCAGATCGATGCACAGCCGCAACAGCCGACTCCACGCGTGCTTCGGCTTCGGCCCGCGCACGAGCATCCAACATCGCCGGGTCGCCGGGCAAAATAACGGCAATCAATGTCTCGTCGCAGACGATCTGGTCGCCCGAGTCGAGTTCGATTCTCGACAATCGCCCCGCCACCGGCGCAGAAACAATGTATTTCTCGCGGACACGCGTTTTGCCGTCTTCACGCACCGACACCCGCAAAGGGCCCTCGACAATCTTGGCGGTTTCGACGTCGACCGACGCGGGCATGAAGGCCAGTCCGCCAGCCATCAGCAGAGCGATCAACACTATCGCCCAAATCATCGTCTGGATGGAGAATCTCATAATCAGTCTCTTTCATCGCTCGCACCACACTGTCAGCGTGTCGGCTAACGAGCTTACTCTCGTGTTTTTAAAACGGCTACCAAATCCAGCTTGGCAACTCTTCGCTGGACAATGACACCCGATAGAACTGTCGCGATCACAACGGTCAGACAGGAAAACGCAAACGTCGACGAATTGACGACTAGCGGGATGCGATAATTCTCAGTCGTCAATCCCATGATCAGCGCCGCCGCCAACAAATACCCAATCAAACATCCCAACGGAATCGCCAGAAACGTAAAAAAGCCTATCTCGCCCAACAGCACGGTCGAAACCTCTTTCTGCGTGAACCCAACCACTCGCATCGTTGCCAGATCTCTGCTTTGCTCGCTCAGTGAAATCCTGGCACTGTTGTAGACCACGCCGATCGCGATCACGACGGCAAAGAAAATGTTGAACGATCGAATGGTCAACATATTATCAGCGACCGACTCGCGAAAACTAACAATGGCCGCGTTCTTGATCGTGACGCTGCCAATACCAGGCCGCGATTCCAAGTCTTGGTAAATTTCCTCCATTGCGTTCGCGTCGACCTTCAAGAACGCGCCTGACGCGACCGCCGACTCGTTCAATACTTTATGAACTTGCGCTTTGTTCATGTACGCGTTGATGCCTCCAAATTCGTTCACCAATGCGGTGACTTCCAAATCGACCGTTGGACGTTCATCAACCAGCACGTCGACGGTCACCATGTCACCCAACTGACAACCAAGTATCCCAGCCAACATGGTGTTCAGCATGATACCCTGCTCGGGCACCTCGACAGATTTTTCCGTTTCATCCAACAATCGAAACAGCCTCGGACTTCGTTGCAGTCCCGTGACCCCGATTCGCCGCGATCGATGCTGAAAACGAATGCGCGCCGGCACGCTTCGAATGGTTTCGCTGTCCAGCACACCGGGCAACTGCGACAGTTCAAACATCACCGACGATGTCGCCGGCTGAACAAAGCCAATCGTCAAATCCTGACGCTGCGCTTTACGAAACTGAAAGTCGATCAAGTAGTCCAGCGAATCCAACGTAAAGCTACCGACAATCAACACAGCTATCGATAACCCAATGCCGAAAACAGAAGCCAATGATTTAAACGGCTTTCGCTGAACGTTGCGAATCACCATTCGATATTCCGCCGGCAACCATTGCGTCGGAAAAATACGCTCAATCCAATTCGGGCGAAAACTCGGTGGCGGCTCTGGTCGCATCGCTTCAGCCGGCGGCAACGAAATCGCCCGTCGGACCGCGACGTAAGTTCCTGCGACGGCAATGCCGGTCGTTAACAACAACGCCCACAAAATCGCAATCTTGTCGACCTGCAAAGTCAGTCGAGGAAACTTGTAGAACTCTTGATACATCTGAGTCAAATTCTGAGCCATCCACAAACCCAACAGAGTGCCCACCATCATGCCGATCCAAGCAATGATCAGCACCAAGTTCAAATAATGAAATCCGACTTCGTAGTTCGTGTATCCAAATGCCTTCAACGCGGCAATTTGCTCTCGCTGCTGAGAAATAATGCGGGAGATCACAATGTTCAACAGAAACGCCGCAACCGCCAAGAAAATCAACGGAGCGACCGTCGCCATCGTTCGTAATTGCCGTAACTCGTCACCGACGAATTGATGCGAGACATTCTCGGAACGATCGTACGCGCCGATGCTGCCAAATGGCTCCAGCAATTGATCCAGCCTGGCGATTACGTCATCCACATTGGCGTCAAACGCCAGTTTCAGCGACACACTATTGAACGCGCCGGACATATCAAACGCCGACTCCAATTCACGCTGATTCATCCAAAAAATGCCGTATCGCTTCTTGTCCGGCAACAAACTTCCTCCTTGGATCTGGATCACAAATTCGGGTGACAATGCCACGCCGACGATCGTCAAGTGTTGCCGCTTGCCATTGATGATCGCTCTGACCTGATCGCCCATCGCAAATCCGTGCGCATCGGCAAACATCTCACTGACAATCACTTCACCGCCGCGGCCAGGCTCCAACATCCGCCCACGCGAGATGTAGACATGGTTCAATCGATTCTCACCCGACTCGGGCACCGAAATCAATTTTGCGGTCGCAGGTTCCACCATCTCGGGAACATCTAAGAGTACGTCGTACATCAAACGCGCTTCGACGGTTGCCACGCCCGGAATTTTCTCGATCCGTGGTATCATCGAATCCGGTGCCCGCTCGGCATTCGAAAAGACGTCCGCAAAACGAAAGTCGCGATAGAATGCATCCTGTCCGTGCTTGAGCGTCGTATAGGAAGACATTGACATCACAAAGACGGCGACCCCTGACGCAATCACCAACGTGATTGCAATCGCCTGAGCTTTCATCAACGAAAGTTCGCGGACCAGTTTTTGATCAAGTTTACGCATGACGTTTTTAGCAAACAGTGACGCTCGAAATCCAACCGCTATCCATCACCACTCCAATTCAGATGCAGTGATTCTCGATTCGTTCTTTTGCACCGATGAGATCTGGCCGTTGGAGAGCGAAATCACGCGGTCCGCCATCTCGGCAATGGCGGCGTTGTGAGTGATCACCGCGGTGGTGGTTCCCAACTCCCGGTTGATCCGCGCGATCGCTTCGAGCACCACGATCCCGGTCGCCACATCCAAAGCCCCGGTTGGTTCGTCACACAGCAAGACTTCGGGCCGTTTGGCAATCGCGCGGGCAATCGCGACACGTTGCTGTTCTCCGCCGGACAACTGCGCGGGAAAGTGGTTGGCGCGATCCTTTAAGTGCACCATGTCCAGTGCGCTGAGCGAATCCATCGGATCGTCGGCGATCTCGGTAATCAATTCGACATTCTCGCGTGCCGTCAGACTCGGAATCAGGTTATAAAACTGAAACACAAATCCAACATGCTCGCGACGGTATTGCGTTAACTCCGACGGGTCGCTCGCGGTCAGTTCGTGATCGAGATAGTGAACCGTCCCCGACGTGGGAACGTCCAATCCACCCAAGATGTTCAACAACGTCGATTTGCCGCTGCCCGAGGCTCCCAACAGAACAACAAACTCGTGTTCAAACAGCTCCACGTTCACTCCGCGCAACGCATGCACTTGTACTTCGCCCATCTGATAAATCTTGGTAACGTCGACGGCACGAAAAACGGCGGTGTCGGTGCCACTGGTCATCGCTACAGTTTTCCCAGAAAGAGGTTGCTTGGACGTCACGACCCATAGTGCAACTGTCGCGCCGGTCATGATGAGCCGCTACGACAGCCTCAATGTGATGCATTTGCCATCGCACCGTGCGGTTTCGCACATCTAGCGTAGCGTTTGCTCGGAAAAGATCGGATCATGCAACGATTGGAATCGATACGGCAACAATGGAGATACGTGCACGTCAGCCAACCGAACGACCGCAGACCAGGCCAGACGATCCTGCTGCCCCCGGTCAACAGCCAACTACCCCCCGGCCAGCAGCTAACTACCCAACGTCAGCAACTATGAACAACCTTACCCAACAGCCGGCTGTTCCGTTCGAGCTGAAAGACTTGAACGGCAACGAGCACCGGTTGCAAGACGACGCAGGTCATTGGCTGTTGCTTGTCTTCCATCGACAACTCGGCTGACCGACCTGTCGCGAACACGTGTCGCAGTTGCGGCAATATGAAAAACAACTGGTCGCTGCGGACGTTCGAATCAAGGTCGTCACGTTTGATGGCGATTGGTTGGCCGCCGCTTATGCAAAAAAAACGCAACTACCTTGGCCGTTGCTTTTGGACCCTGACCAGTCGCTCTACAAAGCCTACGCAATGAAGCATGGGAACTGGTGGAATATCTACAATCCCCTCTCGGTCGCAAAGTACTTGTGGTTGATCGTCCGCGGCCATGCGCCGGGACGCCCAGGGACCGACTGGCGACAACTCGGCGGCGATGTATTGATCGATCCCGACGGCAATGTTTCGTTGCACTATGTCAGTAGCGACCCCCATGATCGCCCGACGCCTCAATCGATTTTGGAGATCGTCGCTCGGTCGACTCCATGACGCAGGCGTATTAGCATGATGGATCTTACGCGGCTGTGATTTTAAGTACTTGCGAGAGACCGAATTGAATCCTCAAACCATCACCGAAGCCATTCGCCATCGTCGAACGGTCAAACCCAAATTCTTTGATGATCGCTCCATTGATGAATCGATCATCCAAGAAATGCTAACCAATGCGAACTGGGCGCCGACGCATGGGATGACCGAGCCGTGGCGTTTCCACGTTTTCGCCGGCGACGCACGCAAACGTTTGGCCGAATTCTTGGCGGCGACCTACAAGGAACTGACACCGCCGGAGCAATTCAAACCCAACAAGTACGAAGGGATGAGCCAGAATGCGTTGTTGGCACAAGTCGTCATTGTGATCGGGATGAAGCGGCAAGAGATCGAGAAGATTTCTGAACTGGATGAGTTGATGGCGGTTGCCTGTGCCGTTCAAAATATGCACATCACCGCGGCCTCGCATGGCGTTGGGGCGTTCTGGTCCACCAACGTTGCCGCTGTGAGCGACCAGATGCGTGACTTCGTCGGACTCGGACCCAAAGATCGTGCACTGGGTCTGTTCTATTTGGGATATCCAGCGGGGGATTGGCCGGCGGGCCAGCGAGAGTCGATCGATTCAAAAGTGCAATGGATTCGCCATTAGAGCTCTCTCACGCGGCAAATCACCGACCCGCGCCGGGGAGCGACGGTCCGGTTGAGCAGTCTGGGCAGATTGCGACTTGCCGGAATTGGCTTCGGTGCGCCCCCGTCATTTGCCGATGAAAAGAGGAGTCATTCCGCGCCCGCTCGGCAGTTTTTTGCTGCCTATAGCTTGGGACGGATATAACTAAGTCTGCCTCTTCATCGGACCCAAGCGTGGCTCATGGTCGATTCATCCGATATCGCACCCGCATCACACAAACATTCTCGATCGGCCCTTCCGATCTTGCTCGCTCTCGTCGCTGCCACGTTGGCGGGCGTCGTCACCTTTTTTGCGTCGTCACTCTACCGTCCCGATTCCGCCCCGGCCGTTCCCGCCGCTGCGTTGCCGAGCATAGAACCGGTCGAGGCACCGATCGCACGCGATGTGCAACGAGCTATTTTTTTTGACAACGAAGTCGAACCGCGAATCGCCGAAGCCGATCGGCTCAATCGAGAGGCCGCGGATCGATGCGTCCGACGAATCACCATGATGATGGACCGCTACCGCTGCGGCGTCGATCCCTTCGTCAACGATCTGACCAGCATGTCGACACGGTTTGGAATCGTCAAACGAATGCCCGGAGACTGGTGGCGAAAAGACAATCGCATCGAATCGTATGTCGAAGAGAAATTTGAGTTTCACCTGTTCTCTGAACAAACCCTGATGAACGACATCACCCAAGTTTTAGATGATTTCAAAAGCGAGATTGACGCGAACCAAAAACGAATGCTCATCAGCGTCAAGACGGCACTCGGCGAAGCCGACTTGCCGGAAGTCCAAGCCGATGAGTACCAGCCGTTCTTTGAATCCGTCGCACAGCAGTTACAGCATTATTCGGCCAAGCAGGGAACGGCGAGTGTCCAAAATGCGGTGGGCGTTTTTGTGATCAGCGAAGCGGGCGTATTCGCCGGACGCACGATCGTCGTTGGATTGCTGGCACGATTCGGTTCCACCGCTGTGATCGGAACAGCCGCCGGTGCGACCGCGACTGCGGGTACAACCGCGACCGGTACCGGAGTTGGCGCGTTCGGTGGCCCCGCGGGCGCTGTCGTGGGATTTGGCATCGGTCTGGCGGTCGGATTCGCGATTGATTGGTGGATGACCGAGAAATTCGAAGCCCGGCTGAGCGAACAAATGAATCAATATCTCGATACGCTCGAGAGCACACTCTTGCACGGCGGGGCGACGCGGCCGCCTGCCGCGAGAACCGCTGGCGGGTCGGATAATCAAAACTCAGGACTTGTCGATGCATTACCCGTTGTGTGCGATCATTTACTCCAAGCGTACCGCGAAAGTTTTTACGAACAAATTGTCACGGGAGTTCCCACGTCATGAACATGCGAATCTTTGCCGCCACGATTGTGATCACATGTATGTCATCGATGGCCGGTCCTTCCCACGCCCACGCTACCGGACCAATGATGCAGGTATCGACGTCCGTGGCGCGGGCCGTCATGAAATTCTTTGGCAAAGAGGGCAGCGAGGAAGCCGCGCAGTACATGGCCCGTCATGGCGGTAAACAAATGGTGCAGCGTGTCACCACCAATGCGGCCAGGCAAGGCGACGAAGCGGTCGAGCAGGTCGCGCGGATCGTCAGCGACCACGGACCCGATGCGCTGCGAGCGTTGGACAATGCCCCGTCGATCGGACCGGTCTTATCAGCCTTGGACGAGATTCCCGAAGCACAAATGAAAACGGCCATTGCAAGACTCGCGGCCGGATCCACCGGGCGTGAACTGGCCCAAACCATCAGCAAACATGGCAGTAAGGCCTTAGCGGCCGAAATCAAACATCCAGGTGTCGGGATGATCCTGGTTCGATCACTGGGCGACGACGGCGCGGAACTGGCCGGTAAACTGTCATCCGACCAAGCCATCACGCTCGCCAAACACGCTGACGATCTGGCACGATTGCCCGCACCGCAGCGGACCGGCGTGCTGGCAATGTTCCGAAACGATACCGAGCGGATGGCCGGATTTGTCGGCGATTTTGTCAAAGCGAATCCCGGCAAGAGCCTGTTCACGGTGGCCACCACGACCGTGATTCTTGCCGAACCCGAACGGATACTCGGTGGTGATGAAATCGTTCTCGATGCCGACGGCAATCCCATCGTCGTCAGCAAATCGGGAATCGTGGGGCGTTCGATCGAGGCGACAGGCAAGGCTGCTAAACATGTGTCCGACGGTTACATCCGCCCGCTGTTCCTTGCCGTGATCGCTTTCCTGGGAACCTTTGCGGTACTCTGGTCAATCCTGAAATTGTGGCACGTGCACCGACGCGAAACGATCAAAACCCGAATGCTGACAGAGCAATCCGGGGAAACCATCGACGCAAAATCTGTGACCGCAACCGAGAGCAAAAAAATTGCTGCCACGAGCTCCGTGGACGCCGGTTGATGGAAGTACAGCAGGCAACAAAGTCACGTTCTGACTGAACCTCATGAAATGGACCGCGATGGACGTTACACTGTCCTGTCACTAGTTAGTTTCTGTCAGTCAAAAACGAGTAGACCATGCCACAAAAAGTCACGCGTCGTCGCGCGATTCAATCCGCCACTGCTGCATCCGTCGCTTTCTATCACGGCGCGACGAGCCGAAAAGTATCCGCCGCGGAGAGCCCAAACGAAAAATTGAATGTCGCCTGCATCGGCGTGGGCGGACAAGGCGCAGCGAACGTCAGCAAAATCAAGCACCAGAACATCGTCGCCCTGGTTGATGTGGATCAAGTCCGCGGTGGCAAATCCTTCGAGCAGCATCCCGGCGCACAACGATTCGTCGATTACCGCAAGATGCTGGACCAAATCGGCTCGAAAATCGATGGCGTACTGATCAGCACGCCCGACCACACCCACTTTCATCCAGCCTACGCGGCAATGCAGCTTGGTCTACACGTTTACTTAGAAAAACCGCTCGCCCACAACGTCTGGGAAACGCGAAAACTGTGCGACTATGCCAAACAGAAAAAACTGGCGACCCAACTTGGCGCTCAGCGACACACCAAGAGCAACATGCACCGTGTTGTTGAATTGATTCAGTCGGGAGCGATCGGAAAGGTTAACGAAGTCTACAGTTGGGTCGGTAGTTCGCGCGGGATGCCCGCGATCCCCAATGACACACCACCCGTCCCCAAAACGCTCGACTACGAACTCTGGCTTGGTCCGGTCGCAGGACGTCCCTATCATCCATCCTTTTGTCCGTACGGTTGGCGTTTCTGGTGGGATTTTGGCACCGGCGAAACAGGCAATTGGGGCTGCCACATCCTGGACATTCCTTTTTGGGCACTCGGATTACGGTTTCCCAACCGTGTCGATGCGTCGGGACCCGACGTCGACGACGATCGAACTCCCAAATCAATGCGATGCGTCTACCAATTCCCGACAAGCAACCAGAACCGCCCAATCACGTTGCACTGGGGACAAGGAACACCGCCAGTGATCCAAGAAAAGGGGCTCTCGGCCAAAGGAAACAACACGTTGTTCATCGGTGACAATGGCATGCTGTTGTGCGGGTTTGATCAACGCGTGCTTTTGCCGGAGGAAAACTTTCGAGACTTCAAAGCTCCCGAGCCGTTTGTTCCTGACTCACCAGGATTCCACAACGAGTGGATCAACGCCTGCAAAGGCGGGGAAGCCGCGACGTGCAATTTTGATTATTCCGGACCGATGGCCGAGACGGTATTGCTGGGGAATGTCGCCTATCGCGCCGGCGGATTCGACTGGGACGCAAAAACGCTGCAAACCGGATCCAACGCTGCCGCACAAGCGTTGATTCAAGAGCCGTACCGACGCGGTTGGGAAATCCAATGACGATCCATCACCCACCTGGATACGCACATGTCCGATGAAGTGAATCCATTCAGTCGACAGAATACTCAGCAGGGTCCCTATCAGGCACCGCCAACGCCGGGTCCCCGGCCGAGCGGTGGAGGTCGATCGTGGATTCTGGTCTTTGGCCTGATTCTGGCTGGAGGCGCTGTGATGCTCCTTTGCTGTGGGGGACTAGCAATCTTTGGATTCCGAGCGGGTGCGGAGCTATTGACGGCGCCGGTCGATACCTCCGTCGCGGCACTGAACGCCGATGAACAGATTGCCGAAAAGCTGGGCACGCCGATCGAATCCACATCGACCGTGGGTGTCCAACAATACAACAACCACAACAACAACGGCGACGCCAAAGTCGGCTTCAGCGCCAAAGGCCCAAAAGGTACCGCGCGTGTCGACGGTGAACTGGACTTAACAGCGGGGACCTGGAGCATTCGAAAAATGACCGTCAAATTTCCCGACGGCACGGTTGTCAAGTTGCCACGCGACGGCTCAGTCACCACCGATGAGATTTTGAATGGTGGGCCAGAATCAGGTGAAGAATCATCGCAGTGACCCATCGGAGACGCACACTGTGACGCCCCAAGTGACCGGCCCCAGCTCACTGATCAGTGGACGAGTAAACATCCACACCATTTCCATACCGCCTATTTAGCCGCACACACCCGTTTTTGCGGCGTTGCATGGTACAACCATTCCAGTGCATGTTTGGCGCAGACGTGTTCGACAAGCATACCGATCCCGGCTACCGCACCGGCCAGCGGTAGCATCGTGAACGCACCGTCGCCTGCGTCCATGGCCACTAACACCAACAGTGCACTCAGTAACAATGCGACCGAGCCGAACGATCGACGATCCCAACCGCAGTAGTGCATCCAGAGTCCCGTCGGATACCAACCGATCAATAAACCCGCGCCCAGTGCCATCGGATCAAGAAAGTACGCCCAGTGAGCAAAGTTCACCGCGAATAGGTAACCGATGAAGACCAACGCGGCTCCGACCACCACGTCTGCGATCCAATCATAGCGATCTTGGGTAACCGGTCGTGTCGGGAGCGGCTCTTTCAACCATCGCAAGTATTGAACTCTCGACGGGAATCGCTTGGTACCACCGGACTCGCTGATCACTTGTTTCACGCTCATAAATTCGGGTGCACCTTCTCTGTTCGAACGGACATTTCGACGTTGCCCTCTGTTGGTGAAATAGGTCACATCGCCAGTAAAGTCCAACGAATCTCTGTCTCAGTGAGCAAACAATTGTCCGGACCGATCCAACCAGAGCATCCGATTGGATCGTAACGATTGTGACGATTCAGGAATTCAACGGTACGTCAAAACCATTCCCCTGCCATCGCCATCCTCAATGCATGCTGGCGAGAACTCTGATCGTGCGGCGACACCACAACGATCGCCGCTACGACAAGAAGCGTTCGCAAATGATTTACTACGTGCTTCATCGTTACCGCACGATGAACTCTTTACGGCTCATGTATAGAGCAACGACGGTAAATGCCAAACCAAGTAGTGGAGCGGGCCACGGAGAATAGACGGAGTGCGATAGCATCACCGCTGATAGTGAGATCGTACTAGTCAGCACCAGAATGCCGATGATGTTTCGGCCCCACACATCTCCTTTTTTGAAAGGCCCCCGTATTAAGCAGATCAGTGTAACCGCGATCGCAAAAAGACAGCCGCCAATAATCCTAAGTAGAAAAAGCGAGAAAGCTGCAATACGTGGAGGCAGCTCGTCGTGAGTCAATCCAAGCATCTTCTCATGAAAGGGTAAAATCCTTGGTGTGAACCCATCAAGAATTGCAAAGGCCAAGAATAGAAAGGCCGTCGCATAGAGCAAGTATGCGCCCTTCTCGATATTTGTCTTCACATGTCTTCTCTTTCTGCAGATTGCTACGGTTTGTACTTCGTCAAATAGGTGTGGTCGTCAATGCGCTCATTTCAGGGAACCGTCTATAACACGAAACCACCGACGTCACCGGGGACCGCGATTGATTGCCCATTGTCAAAACGCCCAACATCACGCGTCGAATAAAATCGCTTTCGTCATCGGCATTTGCGGTGGAGCACGAGTTTTGCGGCAGCGCGCGAGCCACCTTCCGACCACCAATGCTATGCACTCAGGGGCTGTCCAGTTTGCTTCAAAATCCAAAATATCAGAATCGCCGTTGGTGAGACTGCAAATGCAGCAATTCCCCAAATAAAACAACGCAAGCGGGACCAGCGCGTCCGATACAGTAGGGCCAATGCGACTGCAGCGGCGGCCAAGACGGAGACCATCAAGACTACGGTCCACTGCCAGGCGGACGGATCGGTTGTCCCTCCGCGAGGAGCCATTGCCTGCGAAAACGCCAAGGAAGTTGCACAGGCGGCAATTGCCATCAACGACAGGACTCCTATCAGATAGAGTGCGAAGCTCCCTACCCGCTGCCACCACGGGGGATGGGCGTTTGCCCGGACAACGACCCCGGCGGCCAATAGCAATCCAAAAGCTACGACGAATAGCGCTAGCCCGACGAGCCCGATAATGACGAACTGCATAAGCGCAGCCGAGAACGCCGTACAGAAAAAACCTGCCGCAAGTAGCAGGTCGGTGGCACTCATCAAATGTGCCGATCGCGGAGGAAAATCCGAAGTCGCGGACCATTGGGGAGATTGGTAGGGGTCCGGTCGCATACTTCCCTTTCGGTCCGACGAACGCTGGCCGCACATGGGCCCAGACACGGTGTTGTTCTCATAGTCATTGCCGATACCGGGCTCCGTCGCACAGCATGGCTATCGCTAATTCTCTCTGGCCTTCACTTCCTCGCGGTACGACCGCTTGACCTCGCTGGGCGTCAGCCGATCCTGACGCCCTCGAATCTTGTTCAGCAGTTCTTTTGCACCCGGGGACACCGACAGTCGAATTTCAACAACGTACGGCACAAGGCAGGATGCCTTC
Organism: Pirellulaceae bacterium; assembly: GCA_013002105.1. Next base: position 12,966 of record JABDKS010000612.1, read on the forward strand.
CGCTTGCTGACTTCACCGGGACATGGGCATTGAACATCCGGAATAATGATCTCTTTCAAACTTGTTAGCGAAGATAGTTGCTCGTCGGTGAACCGATCCATCGACAGGTAAGGAATCGTAACGGACGAAATCCGTCGAGTCGGAAAAGGCGACGGCCATGTCGCGTCGTCAAAGTTGACTTCACCTCCGTCATGCTCAATAGCTTCCACCAAATGACGACGCTGAGCTTCACGTCTCGCTTCGTACGCAAAGGCGAGCGCAGAACCAGACACAATCAACATGAGCAAACGCAGCGAGAATCGTATTGGCAATCTCATCGTCGACAGATCCTATCTCATTCGTCAATCGCGAGTTCGTCAAACGCGAGTTCGTTGGTCATCACCGAAGGCCACGAACATTGACGTCCTATCGATGGGATGACAGCCGAGAACCGGGCTCAGGTGCGCGGAATCGTTCTGAATCGCCTCCTGTCTCGTGCTCGGTATCCGACTCGCAGTACTGCAACTCGCCCCTGCAGCATTGTACTGCTCGCTGGATTCGGAGACGACGTCAACACGGCCAATGAAACGGATCAGAATCGAAACGACTCGTCTTTGTATCCGTTTCAGTTCACAGTGATTTTTGACGCTAGTTCCGTAAGGTTCAGCGGGCGGCGGCGAAAGACTCCACCACTGCAACAAACGGCCTTCACCACCGCTGAGTTGCAGCCAATGGTTCCCGCATCTTATGGCTCCAGATATTCGGCGAGCGTACATTCGAAAGTACGACAGAACCCATCCGGCTCTTGATCGGGTTCGTATTCGTACAACTCATGCATCAACATGTGAAGACCGTCTATCAGTAGACCATTTTGGGCGAAAACATACCCTATCGAATCGCCGTTGACCAAGTCAATCAATGGGAGGAATCGAGAAGCCAGGCTTGGGTGCGTGCCGGCGATTACATCGCGGTTTTGGGATATGAAATCGGGAAGCATCGAGCACGGAACTAGCAACCATGGCGAAAGCATGCTTTCAGGATCCATCTCCAAACCGTAGCCATCAACGCTACGATAGAGATCGGTGAGTTCGATCGGCATCTCAAGTCCGATCTTGCCTTGAACCTCGCGAATCAACTCGTCGCCCGCGGATTCGCCGAAAATCGGATCGTAGCCCGAGTCAGCATAGGCTGCAGTGTGACGCCGCTGAAGAAGTTCGCGCCAGTTCGTCCTACTACAATTTCTCATTCGGCTGGATCGTTTTCAATCGGATCATGGCGGTCGCCACCAATCGTCCGCACATGACATTTCATCGAGAAATGCGCAGGGGGTCGCTTCGGTTCAGACATAGTCACGACGATCTTATTCGGCTTCATGGCACGGGGAAGTTAGAGTTTTGCCTTCCGAGCCGAACACATTCGGGTGTCCCCTGAACATCCAGGTTCCCACTATTACGATAGCGCATCCATTCTTTGTCGAGCCGTTTCAAGTCTTCGTCGGTACCGGCATCGATCTTTCGTGGTGCGGCGAAAGAGAGACC
>JABDKS010001063.1 GCA_013002105.1 Pirellulaceae bacterium
AATCTGTACCGCGTCAAAGTCATCACGAATCAGTCCCGCCGACGGACTGGCTCGCTTGACCTCGGCGATCAAATTCACTTGATCGCCGGCAGCCAGCGCGGCGTGGAAGTCTCGACACGGCGGCAGGTCGGCCACCGCCGACTCCAATTCTTGCGCAGAAAGCGAGGCACGATCGGCTTGGATCGTCGCACGCGTCTTGAGCAAAATATCATCTAGAATCGTCATGGCTGAATCCATCAACGCGGCAGCGCGTCAACCGCGCCGTACGTCACGACCAAATGCCCTAGTGCTTAAAGTGTCGTCGACCGGTCATCACCATGGCAATGCCGTGCTCATCACAAGCATCCACGACTTCTTGATCGCGACGCGATCCACCCGGCTGCACGACCGCGACAACGCCTGCTTCGGCTGCCGCTTCGATCGAATCGGGAAAGGGAAAGAACGCGTCGGAAGCCAAAATCGATCCATCCGATCGGTCACCAGCTTTTTCGATCGAAATTTCGACACTATCGACGCGGCTCATCTGCCCCGCACCGACACCGATCAACGCGGTGTCTTTGGCCAGCACGATCGCGTTGCTTTTGACGTGCCGCACCATCTCCCAACCAAACGACACGTCATCCCAAAGTTCGTCCGGGACTTTCGTCTTCGTGGGCGTCTTCCACTGCAATGGCGTGCTTGTCATTCGATCGGCGTCTTGGACTAACATTCCGCCGCTGATAAAACGCAATTGCGCCGGCGAAGAGGGTCGGTCCAGCCGACCCACTTGCATCAGTCGGACGTTGTCACGCCAGCGAGGTCGAGTCGTTAACAGGCCGACTGCACCCGCCTCGAAGTCCGGCGCCACAATCGCTTCGATAAACAATCCCGGCTCGCACAATAGTTCTGCCGTTGCGACATCCAAGGTGCGATTGAATCCCAGAACCGATCCAAACGCGCTCAGCGGATCACCGGCCAGTGCCTTGCGACATGCATCTACAAGCTTGATGTCAATCGCCGCACCACAGGGATTGTTGTGTTTCATGACCGACACCGCGGGTTCGGCAAACCCACGGACGATGTCCAGTGCGGCGTCCAGATCCAATAGGTTGTTGTACGACAAATCTTTGCCACTGACCTGTCGTGCGGCGACCAAATTCGCGCTGCGATCCGATGGGTCGGCATACAACGCAGCACGCTGGTGCGGGTTCTCGCCGTAACGCAGTTGTGCCTTGCGACGTAGAGCCAAGTGCATGCTGGATGGAAACTCGCCGGAGATCGAATCACCACGCATAAAATCCGCAATCGCTCGATCATAAACCGCGGTGTGATCAAACGCATCGGCGGCGAGTTGCTCGCGCAGTTCCATCGACGTTCCGCCGGCCGTACTGAGCTGACCCAAAATTTCGCCGTATTGCTCGGGGCTAGTGGCGACCGCCACGTCGGCGTGGTTTTTGGCCGCCGCGCGGACCAAACTCGGGCCGCCGATGTCAATTTGTTCGACACATTCTTCACGCGTCGCGCCCGGTCGGGCCGCCGTGGCGGCAAACGGATAAAGGTTCACAACGATTAAATCAAATGGCACGATGTCGTACTGGTCGATCGCGTCCATGTGATCGTCGCGGTCACGGATCGCCAAGATTCCGCCAAACACCTTTGGGTGGAGCGTCTTGACTCGCCCATCGAGCATCTCAGGAAAACCGGTGTAGTCGGCGACGTCCAGTACATCGATACCGGAGTCTTCTAAGTGACGACGGGTCCCGCCGGTGCTGTAAATCACCACGCCTGCGCGCTGCAATCCGGCCGCAAGATCCGCTAATCCCATTTTGTCACTCACGCTGATCAAGGCGTTGCGTACAGGGACAATATCAGAGGCTACAACGTCAGACACGGTGAAGAACTTTATTCAGAAAGGTCAGGAGAAAAACAACGCGCCGAGTTTGAAACGATCGCAATGACCCTTCGCGGCAAGGCGGGCCCGGGGGCGGCAGCTCAAACCCAGCAAAATACCGACGTTTTCTAATCCCCCAAGCCGTCCACGGTCAACCGGGCAATGCGTCCCACGTCGCCACTTCAAGGACTTCCGCCATTCTTTCGAGCGGAAAGAAGTGATCCCCCGGCATCGATCGCAATCGGAATGTCGACTCAGTCATCAAGCTCCATCGCTGCATGTCGGCCAAATCGACCGCTCGGTCATCGGTGCCGCAGATCGCGGTGATCGGTACATCGATCACCTGACCCGTCTCATTATGCTCATAGCGTTCCAGCATCCCCAAATCGAACCGCAACGCGGGAACAAAGAACTTTAAGGCGGCTGGATCGTCGCGAATATTTTCCGGCACGCCTCCAAACATCTCGTCGACTTCCGAAATCAACTCTTGATCATCCAGCGTGTGTAGCTGCTTGTCGTAGCTCATGCGGTCCGCTGCCGGAAACGACAGTACCGTCAAGCGATGGGGTATCAGACCTCGACTGATCAACCGTCGTGTCGTTTCATATGCCAACACACTGCCAAAACTGTGGCCAATCATCACCAACGGCAATGACCCACGTTCGGGCTGCTGATGGTGCTGCGCGATTTGCTCACTGAGACTGTCGGCCATCTGGCACAGGTCGCCATCGAAGACCAATTCGAGAAATTCTTCGCGAGCAGGCATCGTGGGCGCGGAAAGCCACAACGACGTTTTGGGGCTAATCACTCGGACACGGTGGGCCAAAGTGTTGGTACCGCCACCAGCGTGGGTGATCCAATAGACATCCGCGACCGGAGTATCGGACGGATGCAAGATGGTACGCAATTGGGGAACAAAATCAGTCACAGACTTTACAAGCGAACCGCTATCCCCGCATCACGCATCACCTGTTTTGTTTCCGCAATCGTGAACTGACCAAAGTGAAAAATGCTCGCTGCCAACGCGGCGTCCGCTTTGCCCTTTAAAATCGCATCGGCCAAATGGCTGGGATGCCCAGCACCGCCACTTGCAACCACCGGAATCGAAACCGCCTCGCTGACCGCTGCGGTGATCGGCAGATCAAAACCATCACGCGTGCCGTCCGCATCCATGCTGGTCAATACAATCTCACCCGCCCCTAACTCTTCGACTCGCTTGGCCCACTGTACCGCTTGCAGTCCGGTCGGCTTACGACCGCCGTTGATGTGTACTTCCCAAAACTCCTCGCCGTTGCGTTGGACCCGTTTGGGATCGATGTTCACAACGATGCACTGGCTGCCAAATCGATCGGCTGCGCGGCGGACAAAATCGGGATCGGTGCACGCGGCCGAATTGATCGACACCTTGTCGCAACCGGCCGACAGCAATGTTCGCACATCGTCGACGGTCCGAATTCCACCGCCCACCGTCAAGGGCATGAAGACTTGTTCGGCGGTGCGCCGGACCACGTCGACGATCGTGTCGCGTTGTTCATGACTGGCTGTGATGTCCAAAAACACCAGTTCGTCAGCACCCTCGGCTTCATAACGGCGCGCCACTTCGACCGGATCTCCGGCGTCGCGCAGATTGACAAAGTTGGTTCCCTTAACCACACGTCCTTCGTGAACGTCCAGACAGGGGATTACTCGAGCAGCAAGCATGGGTCGCAAATTCGCGGGGGGCACAAATCAACCGGCAATGACACGCCGACATCGCCATCGTAGTCGCCACTGGGAAAGGCCCCAAGCCACCCCAGTCGACTTCTAGTGCGTATGCGAAAAGTTCCCCCCAAAGTTCCGCTCAATGCAAGGCTCGCCCTAATTGGGCCCTCGATTGCTGATCAATCATTGGGGCCGGCGTACGACAGGCTTGCTAGGCGAACGATGACTACGACCCCGCTATGCCCCGCAACGAGCTATGCCCGCAATACGTCCGCTGCGGTTGACCGGCATTGTTCCAGATAACCAGAGCCAAACAGGTTCAGATGATTCAGCAGGTGATAAAGAACGTAAACGCGTGATCGCTGCTGCCAACCCTCCGGCATCGGCCACGCGTCCTGATAGGCGTCGTAAAAATCGATCGGACAACTGCCAAACAACTTCAACATTCCAAACTCTGATTCACGACATCCCCGGTAGACCGCTGGATCGATGATCACCGGCTGCCCCGACGTATCGCACAAATAATTGCCGCTCCAAAGGTCGCCGTGCAGCAATGAGGTGCGATCCTCGCGACCTGCCAACACCTGATCCATTTGATTCATAATGCTCCGACAGTCACGCTGCAATCTCGCGTCGCGATAGCCTTGATCACTGGCCCACCGAACTTGATAGCCAATGCGACACTCCGCCACGAATTCCGCCCACGATTTGACCGTCGAATTCAATTGTTTGGCAGCACCCAAATAATTATCGCGTTGCCATCCGATTTCGATGCCATCACTGGCTCGATGAAACGCCGCCAATCGCCGCCCAAAACGATCGAAGAAACCATTTGATCTCGAACTCTCATCGATCCACTCGGTCAACAACCAGGATCGGCCCTCGGCAAGACCCACCGCCAACGGCTGGGGAACCCCGATTTGGTCAACAGCGGCCAGCTGCAGCAATCCCTCCGACTCGCATTGAAAGTTATCCAAGAACTCCGGCGAGTTCTCTTTGGCAAACAAAACGCGTTCGCGTTCGCCTTGGCGAAAAACAATGCGACGTGCCTCGCTGATGCAACCACCACCGACACCGCGGACCGACACGCCGTCCACTGGCTCATGCAATAACGTCTCGAGAACCGCTTGTGTGCCATGCATCTTTATTGTCAATCACATGTATCGAGCATCTATCAAATGGCCAATGATTCAAAACGA
>JABDKS010000619.1 GCA_013002105.1 Pirellulaceae bacterium
TGTGCCAGGACAGGTCCTGGCCTACGATTGATCCCACGTATGAAGTAAAAATGCTCTAGCCGTTGACGGATTTCACACCGCTAAGTTTCCATTGTCGCAGAGCACGAGGCACTTTGGATTCAAAACGCTATGTTTTCCCGTCCCGATACCCGCACGGCAATAGCCACGGTTCCTTGCGAAAACAACCGGGTCGATCGCCCATCGGTTCATGAAAAGTGCCGCTGTCCAGCTAGCCTGCCGGCTGAACTTCTACTTCCACCAGCGTCGAAGTCTGATTAACGATCGGCAATTCGGCTGCCTGTTGGCGAATGACTTGTGGAAACCCGCTGGGGCGATCCATCGGCAACTCTTGGCGGTCGCCGTCTGTCGATTGGGGTGGAATCAACAACAAAGTAGATTGGGATTCTTCTGATGCGGGAGAACGAATTGGAATGCGTTTGGACGGTGATGGAAAAGTACCCTGTACGTCGTACGATCTGTTCGAGGGTACGGCGCCCTGAACCGGTGTGGGCAGCAGTTCCACGGGAGCGTTCAGCGACGATGACGGTAGCCCAGTCGACGGTACCGCGGACCGTTGCGACGAACTGCCGGATTCATACAGAATCGAGTCGCCCGAAAGATCGGAACCACGCCGATCGTCGGGTTTCTCTGATGTCAGTGATGTGGCAAGCCGGGGACCACGGTCAAGTACCGGGTTCAAATGAAGGGCCAACTGTTCATCGGCCCAATTAATCCAGTCGTGGCGTGTCTCGTATACCAACAAATCTTGCAACTGTTGGATTGTATATTCGTCTTTGTGTCCGGTGCGAATTTTTGCTCGAACCAGGTTACCTAGAAACAGTGGATTGGTCGGCGCAAATTCATTAGCTTGCCGATACAGTTCCATCGCCTCATCAATTTTTCCAGCCGCTTCAAGCGTCATGCCGAGACTATTAATCGGTGACGGGTTGTCGGGCATGAACTCGATCGCCTTTTGAAATTCGTTGGCTGCATCGACCAACTCGCGACGGCGATAGTGAATCAGGCCCAAATTATTGTGCGCGGCACCATGACCCGGATTGGCTTGCACCGCCTGACGAAATTTCTGCTCCGCGAGTTTTGTACGGTTGTTGTGAAGGTGTTCGATTCCCTGTTGATTCAGCCGTTCGGCTTTGGCCCAAGCATTGGGAAGATCGATGGAGATGGTTTCACTATGATTGGCCTTCCAAGCCGCGCAGCCAGAGAACGTCACGATCGAAACGATCATGAGAACACGGATCCCAAACTGGATCGATAGCGACATGGCTGACCTGACTGAGACACTGCTCGAACCACACTCCGCGTGCGTTCACCACAACGCGCAAAGTTGCTAGCGTCTTGTCGGCGAAAAAATCACCTGTGTCAAGGTCAGCCGGGCGGACCACGTCTCGGTTGCCTTGCTAGCGACGCGTGGTAGCGACAACACAATGTCGCGAACTTCTAATCCTTGGCCCGATTCAACAATCTCGGACACAAATTGGGCCATTTCGTGCAACTGAATATTCTCCAACTCCACGTCCGTGGCCCGCATTTGATACTCGGTTTTGGCGATCCGAATCGGCTGCTGCGGGTCGACCCGTTGTAGGCGGACCGTCGACGACTTCAGTTTCCTGAGTGCCGAAGTGACTCGTTTGGAGATTTCGTCGGGCGACTCCATCTCCAACGACGCGATTCGTGGTGCATATTTCAAACGCTGTATGTCCGCGGTCATTCGGTGGGCGTCGGCCAAGTCTTCACGCATTTCGTCTAGCTGTCGCGAAGAAGCCATCGCCGACTGCCACATGGTGACCGCCGTGATCAGCAAGGCGACCAGTGTGAGAGCAAAGAGTAACCATCGCGAACGATGTTGGCGTACTGCAGCATTCATGACGATCCTCGCTGGTCAACCTTGCTGTCCGGTGTGCGACCGTCGGTGTTATCCGTCGTCACCGTTGGTAAAAACTCGCCTTGCAATTGCGACGCGACAGTCGTCGCATCGATTTGCTCGGTCCCCGGCGGCAACATCGAAAAACCGACTCTCTCCAACGCCGCCGCCAGCTTGCCGGCGGAGTCGTGATTGCGCAGCTGGACGTCAACGCGCAGTTCTCCATCCGTTACGGCGACCTGCGTGATGCGGAAACGTACGTCGGCCGGCAATCCGCTAAGAAACGAATCCAGCACGCGAAGGGCGCTTTGCGGCGTCGGAACATTCCCACCTGTGCTGCGTGATGCAAGCGCTTTGCGATGCTCACTGCGAAAACGTGATAGCAGCGCCGCGGGAACGCGTGCATCGGGAAACGCCTCCTCAAATAGCTCACGCTGTTGTTGCTGCACGCGAGCAATCTCGGCCTGAAACACCGATTGCCGCCAGTAACTCGCTGCGATGGCGACGACCAGCAAAACAACAGCCGAAACGAGTAGCCCCCGCAACGATCCGCGATACATTCGCAATGGATCCTTTTCCGCGAGCCGACCGCGACGCAGGTCGTACCAGGGTGTATCGCGACCTTGCAGCACAAGACTTGCACCACGCAGCGCGACCTGATCCATCGGTTCGATCGTCGGCGACCCCAGCCCAGTTGCGTCCGCAAGACTGTCATCATCAATCGATGTATCTGCAAACGACAAAATTCGAATGTCTGGATCGTTGGCGGATTGAATGGCTGCAAGTTCCTGTTGCAGTCGAATTCCGTTGTCGAAAACATGTCGCCAGCCGCGGAGATTGCGTGTGCCAACGAGCAACAGATCGGTTTCACCGTCGTGGTTCCAGACCACCAGGTCGCCATCGGTCGCTTTGTCTTCAGCTACTAACGCAGCCGTCGCCAAAATCGGCCACGGTGAAACCGCCTCGACCAGTACGCCGGCGTCGTCCAGTGCATCGACCAACGGCGCCCAACGCTCGACCTCAATCGCAACCCCGGTGACGCATCCATCCTCCTCTGCAAAATCTGCAACGGCAGATTCTGCATCGATTGGTAGCGAGCCTTCCATTTCGAAAGTCAGCGTTTTCCGATCACGGATTCCTGCAACGGCATCGCTGTCGAGAGCGGCAAAGTAGGCCGACGCGGCATCTGGCGCTACGATCACACGTTGCTTGACATTCCACGTGGCCGTCAACTGGCGGACCTGTTGGGCAAGTTCATCGACATTGCAATCGCCGATCGTTTGCGTTTGCACCTCTCCTGTGCTGTTGATGCACAACAGTCGCCATGTATCGCGGTTTTTGATCAGGAGGCAACCGATGCTCATCGTTGTCTCCGATTGTTTTTGATCTTTCCGGAGCGACCCTTCTTTGCGGCGGTTTTAATCTGCAACGTCGTCTGTCGCCCTTGCAGCGATACGGTCGCTTTTGTGGCCTCGATTCCCTCGACAAGCATTCCCGTCGGCTCTAGGTCCAGTGTTTCGCCCACCGTTTTCAGATCATACTTGCCATCGGCGTCGGCAAAAATTCCGATGCCAGTTCCTGATTCCAGGATCGTACCTACTAGGGTGATCTCAATCGGCGGGATCGGCGCTGCGACGACAGTGGGCTTCTTAGGCGGAGTGCGAACGATGGACGGCCGAGGTTTCGGCTTGGGCGGATCGACCAACGGTCCACGCAATTTTGTACGCCAGACATCCGACACCAGGAACTGATTCGTTTGTGCGGCAGTTTCGTCGATTGAATCGCCCGTCGGCCTGCTGGGCAACGCATCGGCGCCTGCAGAATTTGAATCTGACAAGCCCCAGGCCAACGTTGCGATCGCTGCGACGACCAGCATCGCAGAGACAGCGTGGATCAGTGTGCGGGTTTGGCGAACGTTCATGCGAAGTCGATCATCCGAATCCAAATTGGTTGCGATTTTCGACGATCCGGATCGCGATGTTGCGTCGATGCGAACCAGAGAGGAAAAGGAAACGACGCGTTGCAAAAGAAAAGGAGACCAACATTCTACATCGAGAAGGTCGCTAGATTGAAAATTCCTTCACTGTCCGGTTCAATCACGGAAAAAACTCGCATTCTCCCACGTTTCGTTTCGGTTTCAGCCCAGATCGAGAAACAACTCGATGACTGCCCCAACGTCTGCAGCAGACGCTCACGATCGCGTGGATTCGTGACCTCTTTTTCGATAATCAGCTTGATTCCTGTGAGGGCTTGTTCGCGATGACGTTGGATGATTCGTTTCGCCAACCCGTCCTGAACAATCGGTCGGCAGGTCGACAGGAACGCTTCGTCACTCGCCCGCGCGACGTTCAGCTTTCCCCGTCCCCACAAGGTAAGTGACCTGGTAATCACCGGCAGATCTCTATCGCTACCGAGAGTCTGATGAATTTGTTCGATGTCCAGCACATCACCCCAAGAATAAAAGGCGCGAGGCGGCTCTGCTTCTGCGTCTTCAGAATCCTCGGCATCGCGATCCGTGTTACTCGCTACTTTTCGTTGCTCGGATTGCTCGGACGCGACGACGGGCCGCAACGCGATGGCCCTTGTTACACCGGGACGTAGGATCCGACGCAGCTCGGTGGCAACGACCCGTTCATCGCTGGCATGATACAGCGAATTGAGGTTTGTCTTGGCGTCCTCGTCAGCAACAACCACCGTCACGAGACTTTGTCCTAGCACGATTTGACCGCTCGCCAGCGCAGGTGGTCTGGCGGTGTTGGTTCGGCCCAATCGTTCATCGCGTGTATCGAACATTTTTCCCACATGGGGAAGCAATGCGTGGGAGCAGGACGTTAAACCCCACTTTCGTTGTAACGCATCTTGTTGATCAATCGAATCAATCGCCAACCGCGCGCTTGTGGTTGCCAGTTTTGTCAGAGCGACACTGCTAACGACGATGGCGACCAGAACCAACAAAAGCACGTATCCCTCGCGTTGATGCCGTTCTGCACGATGCCGATGGGTGTTGCTCATTAGAAACTCTCCCGATGATGGTCGATGTCCAAGCTGACGACTGGCGCTGCGAACTGATCCACGACGATCAGTTGGACCGAGGGAGGGATCGGTTGGAGACCTCCGGTTTGCGACGGGTCGGGCGCGCGAGTCAACGATTCATCATCGTCAGATGACGCGAGATCCACGCGAAGCTGTGTTGCACCAAACCAAACGAGCGAAGCACCACGACCTGGGTCGACCGAGCCGGACTCCCAACGGGCAAGTCCATTTCGACCAATTCGGTAACCTACATAGGCCGGACGGTAGTTGGGCATCCCATTCTTGTCTCGCCCAAGTGAACCGAAGAGTCGAACTTCGTTGGGGCCGGCTTGAATACCGCGGGCGTTTCGAATGTCACGCTCAATTTGTTCGGCCAGCCAAAGGGGTGATGCGGAACGATGATTCAAATTGTCGGCTTGACGAGACGTCTGCAATGCGGATCGAAGCACGCTGAGCAATGCAATCATCAATAGGGCGGTCAGAACGCTCGAGACCAGCAGTTCAAGCAAGGTAAATGCGGACCGTCGTTGACGGTGGTCGAAACGGTTCATCGTGCTACCGCCCCCGGATCGATATCGACCACGACATCCACGCTACAAAGCACCCTACCGGGTTTGTCGCGAGCATGACCGGTGAGACTGAGTCGGACGACGTGAACGGGGATCCCGCAAAGTTCACGCCGGTCGATCACGTTGGTTTGCCAAGTAATTGCCTGCGAAACCATTCTCGTTTGGTCGGGCAACAGTGTTCCGCGAGCGGATAGCGGTACGCCGTCGGTGCTCTGCATCCAACGTGAAAGCAGCTCATCGGCCAGTCGTGTCGCAACGATCCTCTGTTGCGCCACTCGTACCTTTTTTTGGTGCGAGCTGATCGCGATCAATACCGACACGACCAACGAGGCTAGCAGTGTCGTTCCAACAACGACTTCCAGAATTGTGAACGCCTGGCGTCGTTTTCGTTTACGGGCGAAGCAAAGCATCGACTTCGTCCTCCGTTTTACAACGCAGTTGTTGACCACTGAGCCCGAGTGTGATCAGCCAAGTGCTGGCACCGCTTTTCGAAACCAGCTGAACCGCGTAATTTTTAGACTGTCCGCGTCCATTCACCGTCAGCGGGAGCGTGTTTTGCGTGGCAGGGCCATTGCCCAGACGCACGCGACCGACCTGCACTTTGGAATTCCATTTGATTTCGCGAGGCATCTCACCAGAACGCAGCGACTGCGGCCCCTTCACCGAAACACTTTCTTGCAGCGGATTGAAACTGAATGTGATTGGTTGACCGTCTTGCCTTGCTCGTGCGCGAATTTGTCGATCGAATGTTTCCAAACGATCAGCAGCATCAGCCAGTGAGGCACCGTCGATGTGGCCTTGGACACTGTAGATAGCGATACCGGATAAGGCCGCCACCAGGACCATCACTACCAGCAGCTCCACCAAGGTGAATGCGTTTGGGGTGGACGTCGCGAGGATCGGTGACCTATTCATCATCGATCCGTTCGCTGGAAATGTCCCGATCGGCCGCCTCGCCTCCTTCTTTTCCGTCGGCACCCAAACACATCACTTCGTAGGCCCCTTCGCGCCCTGGACTGACATACTGATAAGGATTCTTCCAGGGGTCCTTCGGGATCCTGGGTAAAAATCCATCCACGAACGAGGACGTTGGCTCGGTTAAGATTTCCAGTCCCTCATCGTTCGTTGGATATCGCCCCTGATCGGCGTAGAACGATTCGAGCGACTTGACGATGTTGGCGATTTCAGCCTTGGCGACATTTTGTTTGCTGGCGACTAGATAGCTACGCGTTCGAACCGCGACTAAGCCTGCAAGCATTCCGATGATCACCATCACAACGATCAGTTCGACCAACGAAAACGCGCGAACGCGACGTGACGCGCTGATAATCGGGTGCACAACTGGATTCCTAAGACATGACATTACCT
>JABDKS010000629.1 GCA_013002105.1 Pirellulaceae bacterium
GTTCAAGAGCTTGAGGAAATCGTCTCCCGCTCTCGCCTTTACGATGTAGCCGGCGACATTCTTTTCGTAGGCAGCAATCTTATCTTGATCGGCGTCGGATGTCGTTAATACAAACACGATCGAATCACGAAGTCGTTCGTCGGCTCGCAATTCGCCCAAAAACTCAAGCCCGCCCATCCGGGGCATATTGAGATCCAAGAGAATCAGAAACGGTCGATGAACGGTTGGTCCGTCATCGCCACGAAGAATCTTGAGGGCTTCGATACCATCGGTGGCAAAGACCAGCGGGTTGGCAATTTTCTGTTTGCGAAAAGCACGTTCAATCCCCTGAGCGTCGACCTCATCGTCGTCCACCACCAGCAACGTAACCGGTTGTGTTTCCATCATTGGCTCCTGATTCGAGCTTGCTTTGGCCACGTAAATGTGAACGTCGCTCCCGCGCCGGGGGACGAATGCAACTCAATTGTCCCTCCGTGAGCTTCTACCGTTTTGCGAATCATCGCCAGCCCCATACCGCTGCCTTCCACCTTGTCTCGGCTTTGCAAGGTTTCAAACATTTGGAATACGCGTTCGTGAAATCGAGAGTCAATGCCCGGTCCATCATCAGAAACTGAAAATCGATAGTTCTTGCCTGCGTCCTGGACGCTCACAGAAATCGTCCCTTGATGCGAATCGTGATGCTTGATCGCGTTGCCGATTAAGTTACGAAATACTAGCTCAAGCGGAGCTCGTTGTGTCTCAACAACGGGCAAGTCTTTGGCAACAATCAAGCTAAAGTCCGCCGGCAATGCGATGGTCTCTATTACAACCGCAATCAAATCCCGAACGTCGACCCGCTCGGCTTCTTCCGCCTCCTGACCCACACGCGAGTATTCCAAGAGATCATTCAACAAGGTCTCCAGCCTGCGAATGCGACCATGGAGCGTACGAAAATTCTTGGCGGTCGCGTCATTCACCGTTTCACCACAGTCTTCTTCGATCCACGAAGCCAACTGCGCGACGCCCCGCAGTGGTGCTCGTAAATCGTGTGATGCGACATAGGCAAATTGATCCAGTTCCTTGTTGCGCTGTTCAAGTTGACACACGGTATCTCGTAATTGATTACTCGTTTGTCGTAACTCCGTCACATCGGTCGAGATCCCACCAATCGCGACGGTTTCACCATCGGGACCCAAGATTGGGAATTGAGTTGTCAGGTAAATCTTTTCGTGGCCGTTCTCGTCGAAGCTCTCCTCGGCTTGCACCGTTCCACCGGAGGCGATGACTTCGCGATCTGCAGCCCGAATCGGCTCAACGTCCGAATCACGGACCCAGGTGTCCGTCTGCCCGAGCACTTCAACGTCCGTGACGGCAAAATTGTCCTTAAAGTATTTGTTCACCAACTGATAGCGGCCGTCGCAGTCCTTGACGGTAATCGCTGCATCCGCGTGATCGATCACGCCTTGCAGAAGCGTAGCAGACGCTTTCTTTTCTGTAATATCGTGAATGGAACCGGACATCCGTGTTGGCTTACCGGTTTCATCGCGCGTTGCAGCTCCGCGCCCCCGAAACCATCGGTAGCTTCCGTCGTGCATTCGCAATCGATACTCCACGTCGTAGGATTCGCCGTCCTTGAGATGCCGGTCGACCGCGGCCCAGGTACCCGCTTCGTCCTCGGGATGAAGCCGTGTGCTAAAGCTACTTAAATCTCCAGGGAAATCTTCAGGATCGAATCCGAGCAACTGGGCGAATCGCGGCGCGTACCAAACTTCATCCGTCGCAATATTCCAATCCCAAAGGCCATCATCCGTGCCAGCGACCGCTAACACCAATCGCTCTTTCGATTCACGTAACTCAGTCTCCGCCTGTTCACGTTTTTCGATCTCCTCTTGCAGGTGTCGGTTGACGTGTGACAGCGAAGGAAGTGCCAACGCTTGCGGTGCAACCTTGAGCAACGCGATCAGGGTTGCCGACGAGATGATCGCGGTGATCAATCCGATCGAAACGCTAATGCGATCCATTGGCCACCAATAAGTAACAACATCGATCAGATGCACTGTTGAACACGAGACGACCAATGCGCAAAACAGCCATAAGATGCGTGGAAATAAGATGTCGCGGTGTTTCAAAGCGTAGTAAGCCAAGATGCACGCAATCACTAAGAAAACGAAACACGTCACGACATCAGAAACCACGTGCAGCCATCCGAGCCATGGCACTTGGTGAGAGTCGAATCCTTGGTGCCAGTGTGACAGCAAACCAGGGGTGCGCCATGAACTCTCATCCAAAGGACTCTTCGGCCAATACATGCGATCCGCTCCCCCACGGTTTGCTAGCTCTTGCCAAACTCCCTGAAAAGATGACTGGAGGCGTCTTCACACGACCCGGCACGCAGCTGCAATTTGATCCGTAGTATAAGCCTGATCGATACATCCAAAACGATGCCTTGGAGTTGAGTCCACAGTCACTTCAAATTTGGCGTTTAAACGCCGGCGAAAAGGATGTTGATCGACGCGTTTGCTGGGCCCGAGCAACCTGATTATTGGCTCGCCATCGATGAAAACACAGTGTTTTACGCATGTTTTTTGCCTACCCCTTTGCTAGCTGCTAGACTCCCAAAAATGGAGCTCCGGGTCAGTAACAGGCACAGGCGGGATGGCAAAGCGGAACGACCTGAAACAGAAACTCAAGGCCGCCGATCGTCGGCGTCAGAGGCGAATGCCCCAGTCGGGAAATTCACCGGCAGTGGGTCCCAACGCGACCTCGCGCAGTGCGGGCCCCGAAATGACCGGTCTGCCCGATGTCACCGGTCTAATCGCGCGAGCCCTGGTGAAACTGGGGATGACCCATCGCGATCTGGTCGACTCCGCCGCCATCGCCGGACTGCGAGGCGGTTTGAGTAGTCGCCGACCAACGGGATCGGTGTCGAACGCTGTCTTTGATGAGATTCAGAAAATCTCACAACGCGATGACGTCACCGTGCGTGCCGTTCGCGGCGCGATCAAGGACTTACTGGAGACCGCATCCAAGCATCAAAGCAAGGGCGATGATCCGAAGAGCTTCTTGAACTATCTGGCCCTGCTGACCAGCTAAGTGTTCTTGGGCGTCCGTGCCACTTGCGTCTGCAATAGCGGTTCGAATCGCCATCGTTTTGCGGGGGCATTTATGATGCCTTGGTCGGACTCTCTCAACCGATCAATCGCGTGAGCATGATTTTCCAGTGCTCTTGGAGGCCGGGACCGGTCCTGGCAATGTTCCGCCGAGACCAGTCCTGTCCTACCGCTACGGCTACGTCGAACCTCCATCCAGGATCAGATGCTCGGGCTGTCGGCCGACCAATCGACTCCAAAGCGTTGTCGGCTAAGCCAACAACCGTTATTGCGAACCCGATCAGATCACAACGTTACGACCGGTGTATCCGGTTCAAACGTGAAACTTTCAGTGATCCTATTTTCTTTACAGGTTGATTGTCGATACACGGATATGTCGCGTTCCTTTTCTTTCAACGCGCACGTACTGACTGCCCAAACGCGTTTTTAACAAAGGCACCTGCATGTCCAACGACAGTTTTCACTTCGATACATCACAGAACGCAAAACCGATCAGCATTGTCGAAGGGATTCGTCTTGCCAAACAATCTGGCAAGGGAATGGGCGCGATGGTTCGCGAGATCACCAAACTTCGCTTTGGTCTGGGACGACTACGCCCCGACGAATACTTCATGTACGGCCTGTATGACGACAATCGCTACACGCCTGAGGCGAAGCTCTCGTTCCTGAGCCAAGATCAAAACTTGCTCGTCAGTCCATGGGCGACTTTCGCCAAGGACAAACCGCTACTGACGGCGACATTGACCGGACTGGGACTGCCAACTCCCGAAACCCAAGCGATCGTGCATGCATCCCGGACGTTTGCCGGCGCAGCGGCTCTGCGCAACCGCGAAGACGTCTGCCGCTTTCTGCGTCAAGAAGCTCGATATCCGATCTTTGGCAAACCCTTTGACAGTGCTTGCAGCATGGGTACGGCCAAAATCAATGGCTACGATCGCGAAAACGATGCGGTCCTGATCGGCGGCGATCAGCTGATTCCCATTGACGGCTTTGCCGACATGATCGAATCACTGGGACAGGACTACCTATTCCAAACACTGATGCTACCGCACGACGAAATCGCCAAGTTAATCGGTCCGAGTGTCAGTTCGGTTCGCATGTTCGTGATCTCCGACGAAGACGGTTGCTCGCTCTTTCGCGCCGCCTGGAAGATTCCGTCCAACGCCAATAGCGCCGACAATTTCTGGCGTGTTGGCAACATGCTGGCAGGCATCGATGTCGAAACAGGTCGCATCGTCAAAACACTTGTCCGCACCGAGACCGGCAGCACGGTTCCGATTGATGCACATCCGGTTACCGGCGCCGATTTCAACGACATGGTCTTCCCGATGTGGGATCAAATGCGAAGCACAGTGCTGGCTGCCGCCGTCAACTTGCCCAATTGTCATTTCCAAGGCTGGGACGTTGCGCTGACCGATCGTGGTCCGGTCCTGGTGGAACTCGAGGGTGATGGCGGAAACCCCATCATGGAGCAACTCTGTTTTGAAAGTGGATTGCTGACTGAACGTTACAAACGTGTTGTCCAGTGGGCCCAGAAAAAGAAAGACAATGAGCAATCCCAACTCAGGGCTCAAAACCGTTCTCAGATGAAAAATAGTCTTGCGGCGCTCGTGATCACGCCACAGACAAACGCAAAGAAAGGTGACGCCGAAACGGTCGAGAACTCTGCGGATTCGGCCAATCATGTTTCCGCCGCGGTCACGGCCCCTGTCTCCCCACTGGCGACCCCCGAATCCTCGTCGGTTAACTCCTAAGTCGCCGCCAATGGATGACATTGACCGTCCCGATCGTGGGGCGGTCGCCGCCGGTTGCCTTTCTTTTCTTTTTGCCATGTTGCCAGAACAACGTACAGAAACGTACCAGCAGACGATGGTCTCAGGTTGCGACCGCCGGCTGCGGCCGGGATCCGACGGATTGAACGTCTACGGTGCGGCGGTACACCCGCGGGCCGCAATTCCGCTCAGTTCCTGTACCTGTTCGTCACCATCGGAGCGCGCGTTCACCGCCGGCAAAAGAGTTTTCGAGCAGCTTCGATGCACCACGGATCGCTCGGTCACGGTTCCCAACGTCCTGACGCGTGTTCGAGACACAATCCGTCGATGCCTTGAATTACCACCGGATACTGAGATCGCGCTGACGCCGTCGGGAACCGATGTTGAACTGCTAGCTCTTGCGTTGATTGCCGGTACCGATGACCGCGAAATCGTGAATATCATCGTCGGTCCGCATGAAGTCGGCAGCGGAACACTCCGTGCCGCGTCGGCGTGTCACTACGATACGCGATTGCCGCGCGGCTGTGAGGCGGTGATTGGCGAACCGGTCAATGCGGCGTTTGCGTCACGCGTCACGATCGAACGGGTCGACGTGAGAGATCAACGGGGCAGAATCTTGGCGGCCGCGGAAGTCGACATCGCCGTCACAGAAATGGTTGCCGCTGCCGTCGCGCGGGGGGCCCAAGTCGTCTTACATC
>JABDKS010000666.1 GCA_013002105.1 Pirellulaceae bacterium
ATCGGACCGCAGCTTCGAGATTCTGCATTCGATATTCAGCTGCGATCGCAAACTGAGCCCGGATTAACCGATCCTCACGCTGGTTAAGTACCACGTAGGCGGCGATCGACAAAATCGCCCCCACCAATACGATCAGGCTTCCTGCGATGACAGGGAGCAGGGGGCTATCGCTAGACGTCTCTTTGGGCATGACAAGTCCTGGGGATTGCCGAATCGCCAATGGACGCTGGTAGGTCACGGATCCGGCAGGTATTCAGCATACACCGCTACGACGTTTAGGCGTAACAGGCAGCAGCCAAAAGTCGACGTAAATCAAGCCGCTCGGCCCCCAGCCCTGCCGGAAAGTTTGGTCAAGCCGGTGATTCGGATCAGCGCAGCGGCGAGCGAACGCTGGCGACCCGGGCCACCGCAGGGCAGCCAAATTTGGGACGGATGCTCTCGGGCTCTCTGAGGCCGATGAATTTTGCAAACCGCGTGTTGATTCAATGAGCCGTGTGGGCGGTCGCGCTGGTTTCGGCTATGGAAGTCGCGTTTCATACAAGCACAAAGGCTGAGTTTTGGTGTTGCGCGGTTTCGTTGCGCGGTTTCGTCGCGCCAAGCGATTTGAGCCGCGAATCACGGAATGAAACGATGAGATGTAAATTTACTCTCCCGGAGGGAGAGTGAAGAGAATCGCGATACTCGCGCAACATCAAAAAGCGGCTGCGAGTGAAGGTCTTGCGTTTCGAGCGTCTGATTCACTTGCTGGCTCTGCGTGCTGGTAAATTTCGAGTCACTACCGTTTCCACTTGCTTACCGTTGTGAATCCTAATTGCGATCGACATTCGCGAACGTCAAACGTTCCTGCACTCCATCGACGTGGCTGACTAACCGTGGCTATCGCCAAAACGGCTTGGCTTTGAATTCTCAATACTCTATCGCTGTGGCTGAATAACCGTGGCTATCGCCAAAACGGCTCGGTTTTGAATTCTCCATACTCTATTGCTGTGGCTGAATAACCGTGGCTATCGCCAAAATGGCTTGGCTTTGAATTCTCAATACTCTATTGCTGTGACTGAACAACCGTGGCTATTGCCAAAACGGCTCGGCTTTGAATTCTCAATACTCTATTGCTGTGGCCGTGGCTATCGCCGAAACGGCTCGGCTTCGAATTCCCAATTGGACTAAATCGATTGACAACTTGTTCGATTGACAGGCTGCACGACTTGCAGTGGGAGGTTGTGGTTGCGTCGGCCTTTTATTAACAGAGAGCACCGCGGCTTACACGATCTCGTCGGTGGGCAGTGCAATTGGGACACTCAGCGATCGGGTGCATTGGGACTGCCACTCGCAGTGGTTGCGTCGCTGCGGTGGACCACGGATTACTCGGCGGCGACGCGAAGCAATTTCAGCGACTTGTCGTTGGAATTGATCTCGAACTTAAAATTGCCCAGAAAACTCATTCCTAAAAGCGGTTCGGCGCCGACGGCCGAGGCGTGCAACACGGCTGCTTGAACATCCTCGGCTTCAAATTCGCCTACGCGAACACGATCTAAAGTGACACCTTTGGCAGGGATCTCACGTCCGTCGGCCATCACCAACTTTAAATCCGGTGCATCACTGGCGATCGTGATGCCCAATTCTTGGGCTGTCGTTGCGGGCAGGCTGATCAGTGTGGCCCCACTGTCAACAACCATCCGCGATGTCTTCTTGCCAACGACGACATCGACATACAGCGAACCGTTGGGCTGAACGTCCAGTGGAATCGATTCACTGAAGACCTCTTGTTCGACGCGTTCGATCCGCTTGGCCAGCGGAGCCAGGATCTGGTCGGCACTGATGACTTCGGGAGCCGGCGTTTGGAAATTCCGGTGCATCACCTGCAGAGCGATTTTGGTTTGCGGCTGCTTAAGTGATTCGTCCAACTGATTTCGGATCGAATCGAAGTCCTTTCGGATTGCCAAAATCGTTTCGGCATAAGCCGATTCGGCTTCACTGAGCGTGCCGCGTTTTTGAGAAGTGATGTCGCGTGCCCTGTCAGCGTCGGTGGTCAGAATTTTCATTCGCGACCGGCCGGCATTGATCAGTCCCACAACGCGATTGTTGGCTGACGGATCAACCCCCGCGACGCGCGCCAATTGCAGATTCAAATCGGCGTCTTGAATGCTCAAGCGACGGATTTCCCGGCGAATCGCTGCGGTGTGATCATTCGCGTTTTTCCAGTCTTTGTAGACGAGTTTTAGCTGACGACGTTCGCGGGCGAGTCCGGTCAATGCTCGCGAGACTTCGGTGGTATTTGTCGCAGCAATCGTTTTTCCACTTCGCCGCAGCCCGATATCCTCTAAAATCTTATCGGCTTTCGCGACAACCGCCGGACTGTATTGGTTACCA
>JABDKS010000675.1 GCA_013002105.1 Pirellulaceae bacterium
ATCGTATCCAGATTGCTGTCCAGCCCGCCGTTACCAACAATTCGCACAATGGTCGGCGATGTCACGCTGGTCCCGGCTCGCGCACCGGCCGCTGCCAAGCCTTGACTGATCGATTCGAACGGGTCGCTTAATGTACCCGTGCCCTGCCCTGTGGCCCCCAAGGTGTCGGCCAGTTTGTCAACGTAGAACGTGTTGCCCGGAGCAGCGGACTGAAACCAGAATTGGTAGACACCACCGGGCGTTCCGTCGGCATCACCATCCAAAGCCGTACCACGAGTGTCCAGCAACTCAGTCACCGCAGACGGTTTGAAATTCAACGACAGCTCGTACTGGCCGTCAGTTGTGCCGCCAAAACCAGAATTGGGAACGTTCAAATCGTAGTCGGTATTGCCGGTACTCGAGATTCCAAGGAAGTAAGTTCCCGCGTCCAGTTCGATGTCCAAAAACGCATCCGCTCCGAAATACTGATCGTTTCGGGCGACTAGAACACGATCGCCGGTCGTCATGTCCAGCTTGAATAGCGCCAGCGCACTATTGAGCAAACTCGGGTCCTTGCCGTTGGCCGCCTGAGTCAATCGCTCGGCCAATACTTCGGCCGTCAATCGCCCCGCAGTCGGCAAGTTGAACTCATAGACATCGATGTCGGTGCTATTGGGTGGCGAAATTCGCCGCAGGTGCAACAGGTCGTTGTCGCCCGGCAACACTTCGTTCGGAATCGGACCCTGCCCCTGAACTGCCGGTTGATCATAGGCGTGACTCAACGAGAGGGCGTGGCCGATCTCGTGATACATCACGGCAGTAAAACCGTCTCCATAGAAACGGTTGGATTGATTAAACAGTGTGCCGTTGAGAACCACGACACCTGGACCACCAAGTCCGGCGACGCCGGCGTTGGGACCGATCGTTGGATCGAGCGCACGTAAGTCACCCTTGCCGATACTCAGATTTCCGCCGGTGGTGCCTTCGATGAACTCGATCCCGGTATCCTTAGCGTAGATCTCAAACGTGTCTCGAACGATTTGCTTTTCGGTTTCGGTGATCAGATTCAGATACTGGCCTGGGTTGGCTGGGTCCCCTGAATCAAACGTGCCGATCACTAATGGAAAGAAATAGGTAATCGTCTGAATCGATGCCGGAACCGTCGGTGTGGTCCCGCTGGCGGCAATGTGCTGCTCGCGTTGAATCTGTCGGTGCCCCGGATCGTCTTCGCCACCTGGCAGTGGCGGCAATGCGATGGTCGTTTGCCGTTCGATGCTGCCAGAAACCCGAATCGTCGTATCGGCAAGTCCCCCCGTCGTCACGATGCCAAGATCTGCTGCCGAATCAAAGTCGATAATTGCGTCGTTCAGCCCGAGAGGTCCGCGGTTGTCAATTGCGCTGCTACTATCGATCGCTTGACCAATTTCCAGTCGAAACGACCCCTCGGGGATATCGGCCAGGAACGTCAACGTGGCCCGGTTTTCGGCCGCGTTGTAAACAACCGTATCGGGGGTCTGTTCAGCCGCTGGCAAGTCAGTAACAGCATCGTACAAACGATAGAAATTGACATTCTCCGCGTCGGCTTTGACCAATTCCTGATTATCGAAATAAACTTCGATGACCTTGCGGTCTTGCGACAAACTGCTGCCGACGCGCGTTACGGGTTGCGGTACAACACTGACAATTTGAGCACCACGATCGAGACGGAAACTTGTGACGAAGTCGTTTTCATCATTAAACGCTTCGCCAGCGAGATTCCTGAGTGGCGTCACGCCGGTACCGATGATTTGGATCTGGTAGTCATCATCTGGGAACTGGTTAGCGTCATCGTTGGCATTAAAGCTGGCACTACTGGCAGGCCTGATCACGATGTGTGCCAAGTCGGCTGGATCAGTACTGCCGGGGTTGATCAGGCCCACAAAACCGAGTGCGACTTCCACATCATCACTGTTGCCAAAGACGCCATCGCCGCCACTGCGAATCAGCTTGACCGTACTCGAGTTGATCGTCGTTTCGTCTAAGTTTGCGCCACCTTTGAAAAACAGATTGAACTCACGCGGCGCGACGTTCAGCGTATCGCCATCGGTCAGCAACCCTTGCGCGTCTGGACGAACAGCAATCAATTGCGGGCCAGTGATCAGTTCTTCGTTCAGCGTCAGCGTGTACAGCTGCGTGGGCGTCACAACACCCGACGCCGGCCCCAGCGCGCTGGCGCCATAAACGGCGACTGAGTAAGTACCGGTCATCGTCAACGGAATGGTTGACGTAAACTCCGTCTCTCCCAGACCGCGGGTCGATTGGTTCGAGATCAGATTGCCCAGCGGGTCGTACACCTCGAACTGCAAATCACTGTTCAGCCGTGTGTCAACGTTGTTGACCGTGCCGCTCTCCGGACCAATGTCATAGACCTCTCCGTCGGGACGCACCGAGAGACCAAACGACTGGCCGTCAACCGCGTCAAAACTGTACCAATCGACGTCCAGATCCTCGTCGATCGAAACATTGTCAATGACAATACTCGTGGTGCTCAGCGTTCCAATCGGCACCGCATTGGCCTGCACATCGTTATCGCTAAAGCGGTCACCGTACAACGTCTGCACACCCAGAATGTCATCATGCCGAGGACCACGGAATGCCGTCGAAATCGTCGGTTCCATGAGTGCAATGCCAGCCATATCAGGAATGACGTGAGTCAATCCCAACGAATGTCCAACTTCGTGAGTAATCGTATTGTGAAATCCAATATTCGCGGTCGGGTCGCCTAGCGGACCCGCATTATTGGCGTAAAAGCTATTGGTGGTGTCGATAACAATATCACCGTCAGTACCGAATCCACCACCATTGACCGGCAACTGGGCAAAGGCCAACCGAAACGTATTGGCGCTATCATCGCCGCCGCCGATTCGGATATCACCACGTGTGCCGAGCACGCCGGTGTTGCTACCACCCTGAGCGACACCGTCATCATTGGGTTCATAGACAAAGTCGAGCCCGCTGACGTTTTCCCACGCATCAAATACTTCTTGAATCAATGGGAACCACGGTCGGTTCGCGACAGGGTCCGTCGCAACTGCCCCGCCATTTCCGTAGATACCATCCAAAAATGCGATCAGGTCACTAT
>JABDKS010000682.1 GCA_013002105.1 Pirellulaceae bacterium
CTCGTAGGTGCTGCTCAGACCCGCTGGACTGGGAACGCTGAAGTCCATCGTTTCGACATTCAAGTCCCGAGGCTCCATCCAATGCACGTCTTGGCCGACGTTTTCCACGACGGAGATCACCGAACTACGCGGGTCAGTCACGTCGGATTCGTTTCGCACCTTGGTACCGGGCCACAATGTGTTGGGTCCGACAACGGCTAAATAATTCGTAACCGTGCTGCCCTCGGTGTACTCACTTCTTAACGCGTAGACCGATGGCATTTCACCGGCCAACATCGAATTGGCCGGGCTGTTCCATGGCTGCGAAAAATCGTACCTCTTGTACAACGCTTGCTGCTCCAAAAAGGGCAACAGCAGAACACGCCAACTGTGCATCGGCTTTCCATTTTCATCCGCAAGGAAGGCGGCGGGATAACACTTGTGTTGGGCTCGATAATTGGCGACCGCCAAGGCAATTTGCTTCAGATTTCACAACGACGCCATCCGCTGGGCGCGCGTTCGCGCTCGCACCGCGAACACCGCAAACCAAGTTCCAGCTACCATCACCGTGATCAACGCGGCGGATATCCAAATACGTTTTTGCATCCGTCGGCTCATTTTGTTCGCATGTAGGACAGACCAAGCCACGAAAAACCCACCGTCACAAAAATCAACAACCAGGATTGAAAAAACATTGCCGATGTGCCAAAGAAAATGGTCGCGGCGAAACAGCCGACCAAGGCAAGTCGTCGCTTGACGTCAAGTGCGCCGGCGACTGGCTCCAAGGGAGGATCACGGGTCTCGGTAGGCGGGCTGTAGGGGTTCATTTCTTAGCCGCTGCGTCAAGTGTTTGTTGCAAGAAACGCCCGGTGGCGTTGTCGCTTTCCTGCGCGATTTGCTCGGGCGTGCCCGTTGCCAAAACGTGGCCGCCATGAATTCCACCGGTCGGCCCGAGATCAATCAACCAGTCACACGTCGCCAGCAAATCAAAATTGTGTTCGATGACGATCACGGTATTCCCCGCTTCGACCAGTTGTTGCAACACACCGACCAGACGTTCGACGTCTGCAAAATGTAATCCGGTCGTCGGTTCATCCAAAACATACAGCGTCTTTCCGGTCGACGCCCTCGCCAACTCCGTCCCCAATTTTATACGCTGCGCCTCGCCTCCGCTGAGCGTCGTGCTCGATTGCCCCAAATGAACGTACCCCAGCCCGACCGCCTGCAACGATTTCAGCAACCGCAGCAATTTGGGGACATTTTCGAAAAACTCGGTTGCCTCGTCGATTGTCATGTCCAAGACGTCGGCGATATTGGCCCCCTTGAACCGGACCTGCAATGTCTGACGGTTGAATCTCCGGCCGCCACACCGCGTGCATGTCACGAACAGATCATTCAGGAAGTTCATTTCGATTCTTTCAACGCCGTGCCCTTTACATAACTCGCAGCGGCCGGCGGGCGAATTAAAACTAAAACGACCTGATTTGAAACCTCGCGTCTTGGCATCACGGGTTGCTACAAACACTTTTCGCACTTCATCCAATACACCTGCGTAAGTCGCCGGACAGCTGCGTGGACTTCGACCAATGGGCGCCTGGTCGATCACGATCAGTTTGTCGATCTCCTTTGCGCCTGTGATGCTTTTGAAAGGTCCGGGCTGCGGTGCAACCAAACCAAGCTTTCGCGCAAGCGCCGGATACAGCGTGTCGTTGATCAGCGAACTTTTACCGCTGCCCGAAACACCGCTAACGCCTATGAGACGTCCGAGCGGAAATCGCACCGTGACGTCTTTCAAATTGTGGGTCGAGACGTTTTTGATCGTCAACCATTTGGAACTCTCGCCACGACGCTCGCCGGGAATCGGCACGCGCCGTCGGCCACTCAAGTACTGACCGGTCACACTCTTTGGGTTGGCGGCGATTTGCTTGGGTGTTCCGTGCCCAATCAGCTGTCCACCTCCCTTGCCCGCGCCGGGACCAATGTCAATCAATACGTCAGCCGCCATCATCGTCGCTTGGTCGTGTTCAACCACGACAACGGTGTTGCCCTGACGCTGCAAATCGCGGATGCACTCGATCAGTTTGTCATGGTCCGCCGGATGGAGCCCGATGGACGGTTCATCCAGTACATAGCAAACGCCCACCAAGCCGCTCCCGATGCTGGTCGCCAAACGCACACGCTGCAATTCACCACCACTGAGCGTGTCGGCAGGTCGGTCAAGCGTCAAATAAGATACACCGACGCGTTTTAGAAACGACAGTCGCCGAATCACTTCACCACAAATCG
This sequence comes from Pirellulaceae bacterium, assembly GCA_013002105.1. Next base: position 2,266 of record JABDKS010000682.1, read on the forward strand.
GCCGCGCCACCCGCTGATGCAATTCCGACAGTTGCGACTCGACCCCTCCCAACCAATCGACCGCGTCACTCAACGGCATCGCGGTCAACTCGTGAATCGCCTTTTCGTGGATCGTGACACTCAGTGCCTCGGGCCGTAGTCGTCCGCCGTTGCACTGTGGACAAACCTGCTTGGAATCTTTATCGCCAACGTAGCCGATGCCTTCACAGTTACCGCACGCGCCATAGGGACTATTGAAACTGAAGGTCCGCGGTTCAATTTCTTCGAAACTGTTGCCGCAATCGGCGCAAGCCATCGCCGTGTTGTAAGTCGATTCCTGCCAGGTCCCCTGTGCATCCTGGATCGATGTCGCGATCGTGCCGCCGCTCAAACGTAGCGTCAGCGCAATGGACTCACTCAATCGCGACTCGATCCCTTCGCGAATCACCAGTCGATCCACCACCGCTTCGATCGTGTGATTTTGTCGGACGGCTAACTCGGGAACGTCTTCGAGCGCATAAATTTCGCCATCGACGCGGGCTCGAATCAATCCTGCGACCCGAATCGAATCCAGCACATCGCGGTGGGCACCGCGGCGTCCACGAACCATCGGTGCCAGCAAAATCAGCTTGGTACTGTCGGGCAATTCTGCCAGCGTGTCGCGAATCACGTCGGACGACTGCTGCGAAATGGTCGAACCACATTCAATGCAGTGCGGCGTCCCCACGCGTGCATACAACAATCGCAAGTAATCATAGATCTCGCTGATCGTCGCCACCGTGCTGCGCGCGTTGGTCGATCCGGGCTTTTGATCGATCGCCAACGTCGGCGCCAAACCGTCAATCGAATCAACATCCGGTCGCGGAATTTGATCCAAAAATTGCCTCGCATACGCCGAAAGACTGTCGATATATTGCCGCTGGCCTTCGGCGTACAGCGTATCAAACGCCAACGAACTCTTGCCGCTACCGGATACACCGGTGATCACGGTCAGCGCATCGCGAGGAATGTCGACGTCGATATTCCTGAGGTTGTGTGCGCGGGCGCCACGAATCTGGATCGCGTGACTGGAGCCTTTGGTGGTCGATCGCTTCCGTGCCGGTTTCGCCGTCGACTTTGTTCGCTTGGGATTCGAGGCGGGCAAATTGTTTTTCCGTCAAAAGGTGTCGGACAACGTAGCGTATGAATTCGATCGGTGAGCATGCGTACCCACAGACGTCCGTTGGATCATTGTCCGTTGGATCATTGTCCGGTCGTCCACTGGTCCGGTCGATCTCGCGCCCGGTCGATCACTAGTCCGTCCAATGGCGTGTCCGTCCAATGCCGCGTCTGCCCGATGGGGCGTCTGTCCAAGGACGCGTCGATGTGAATGCGATTGGGTGTGGGCCGTCGTGACCATGCCGAGTAGAATCAACGCGGCGATTGGTTGCCAGCACAGATCTGCCATCCTATCCAATTGATTCACAATCGTTCAGGATACCTGGAAATTGCAAATACAGGTTGTTAGCAGAACGCTCCGGCTTTGCACCTAAGTTTGCCAATTTTCCGCCGACCCGATCACCGCTGAATGACTGCCCCGCGTCACTACGAAGACCGAGAGCGATTGATGCTGGCGTCCTACGCGATGCACAGTTGTGATAGCGACGGTCGTGTTTACCAGGAGAGCCCGCATCCCTACCGGGGCCCCTACGCCCGTGATCGCGACCGGGTGCTGCACAGCAGTTCGTTTCGGCGACTTTCGGGAAAAATGCAAGTCTTCACCGGCGAGATGGGCATTTATCACAGGACCCGACTGACGCATTCGTTCGAAGTTTCGTCGGTCGCTCGCACAATGGCGCGGGCGCTGCGTCTGAACGAAGACTTGACCGAGGCACTTGCATTGATGCATGACATCGGCCATCCACCGTACGGACATTGTGGCGAAGACGCACTGAGTGAATGCATGAAAGGCGTGGGCGGATTTTCCCATAACGCGTTTGCATTAGTGATCGTCCAGGAACTGGAGCAACGGTACACCGATTTCAGCGGATTGAATCTGACGGCGGAAACACTCGGCGGTCAGGATGTACGGGCGCATAAGGCCGAAGCAGCGGTAGGACGATCGCCGTTGCTGGAAGTCCAATTAGTCGACGCCGCCGATTCGATCGCGTACGACGCCCACGATATTGATGACGCGCTGCAAATGGGGTTACTGACGCTCGAAGAACTTTCGGAACTAGCCGTCGTTCGTCGCTCGCTCGAACTCATTAGTGACCGCTACGGTCGGTTGGCAAAACAAGAAACGCGGCAGGCGCTCGTGCACGAGTTGATCGATCTGCAAGTCAGTGATCTGTTGGATGTCGCCTTTGACCAACTGGAAACAGTCGAAGGAAAGTCGAGTCGCGAAGTATGCGATTGGGGACTCCGCTTACGACATTCTGACACGCTGCGAACCGAACGCGGAGAACTGGAAGCGTTCTTATTCAAAACCGTCTACCGACACCCACGCCTGATTCCTGTCCGCGACGCCGCATTCTCGCGGTTACAAGAACTCTTTGAACTGTTGATGAAAAATCCCGAGCGTCTCCCCTTAAGATTTCGTCAACGTCTACAACACGCTCGAACCGAACAGGTCGTCGGCGAATACTTGGCAGGAATGACCGATCAGTTTTGTGATAACCAACACCGATTTGCGACACAGACGACCACGGGTCCGTTGGCTGACTGGTAGGTTACACCCGCCAGGAACCGTTTACTTGTCAAAATGTCGCCGCTTTTGCATCCGTTCGACGCTTGGGCATGCAGAGCCTGATAAGATGGACGCCTGCTAAGAGGAAACCGTTTCGACCCATTTCCTCTCCGCGCTACATTTGCAAGTGAAGATCGAGACACGATGCAACCATCGAATTGGTGACATCCGCGAGGTATCCACGTGTGGTCGTCCACGCGACAAGTTCTTCTCAAACGCGAAGCAGCTATTAACGGTCGTACTGGTTATCCGCTGATCCATTGCAGAGGAGACTCGTGGCATCCTACGTCCCCTTGGGGTTAGCCAGTCGACTGATTTAAACTAGTTGCATTGGATCGAACCAAGTCATTGGTCGTTCCTAGCCACCGTGTCGTTCTGACAAAGCCTCACGGCATCCCACCTAAATATCCCCGCGGGGACCTTATTTTATGGCACTCATTATCC
>JABDKS010000702.1 GCA_013002105.1 Pirellulaceae bacterium
GCCCAGGACAATCCGCAACCAGTCGTATCCCGAGAAGGCCACGCGTTTTCCAAAGACCGCGTCCAGCAATGCGCCTCCCCAGTCGACAGCGGACACCAGTGAGTTCACGCTGGTCAGCAAGAGCACGACAATGATCAGTCGCCAAAGTCGATAGTGACCCCGGTAGTCATCGTTTCGGTAACGACGCAATTGATACGTCAGTAATGCAACACCAGAGGATGCCGCCAACAAAATTGCGATATACCAACGTCCGAAACTGTCTGGCCGATCCAAACGCAGGGGTCGCGCGATTTCGGGATGGTAGGCCAGCGACGGCCACGTGACCGACGCATAGTGGGCATAGGTCATCAATAGTGACATCGTTGCGATCGCGGTAGCAACGATACACAACGTTCGACGTTTGATCGGAACAAGTGAGAACCAACGTCCTTGCAACCGGCGTTGAACGCGAGCACCGTAGGCCTTGGCCGGTTGTCGCGCTTCGCGCAGCTTGTCCCGGGCCGAACGACTACTGGCCGTCGCAGCGGACGCGTCGGCTTGGTGCGTGTATAGCACCCGTCGCCGACGATCGGTGGTACGTCGTTCGTTAGGCATCCTTGCCGGTTGACTTTGTAGGTGAAAAGCGCGATGGGTCGGGCCCGGATCGCAAATGGGGCCGTCGACGCAAATGGGGGCCGAAAACGCCGTCATCGGTTCGTCGGACGTTACGCAAATCATCCCCTCGGGGTCAACGCAAACGACCCCCTGGTGGTTTCCCCCTAATAACAACATCGGCAAATCGAACAACGATTGGCAACCAAATCGGCGAAACGGCCGTCCGCTAGCAAATTTGGTGCTCGCGAGCCGAGGCTGTGAACCGACGCAAAGGCGGTAAATCGGTACTCAGGCAGTCACACTCAGGCAGTCGATCGACGCCGCGGACCAATGTGGACCATCTCACCACAGCCGTGCGACTGGGCCATGGCGGAAATCGGACATCCAAGTCGCGACGGCCCGAGCCAGTGAGGACAAGCAGAGCGTACGAGCCCATTCTGGGGCAAAGTGCCATCGTTTTGGGGCCAGGTGCTATCGGTATCTGATCCAATCGATCCGGTCCAACACGTGAAGGACAATGATGGCGGCAAAAATGATAGCGACACGTGAATAATCGACCTTCGATCCTGCTTGGCTCGGACGGTCCTGGTAAAGTCACTGCCGCGTCGACGGCTGATCGTTGGAGTCATTCAAAACTCGGCAGGCGATCAATAACGCACCGATCATTCACGTCCAGATCATCGACGCACGGATCATCATGACCCGATGTGGAACGTTCAATCGCGTTGGGATGGGTGCGAACCCACAACCGGGGTCAAGGTGTCGATGTAGGGCAAAGCCATCGCATTGACGCGACACTTGGGCTAAAAAAAAGCCTCGTTTGCGTTGTGAAAACCGTTTTGGCGGCTGTTTTGCATCCCAAAATCGAATTCACGTCTGGACTGATCGGCGACTAAAATAGGACAACCAACGGCGGGGACGAGTAAGTCGTTCCAACGACACGCAAGGAAAAACACGCAAGGAACAATACGCAAGGATCGATGCGAGATGTCACAAAGTTTGCTTGACACCAACGTGCTAGTACTGAATCGATTTTACATGGCCATCCGTGTGGTCACGGTGCGTCGTTCATTGACACTTTTGTACCGCCAATGCGCCGAAGTCATCAGCAATGAGAATGCACAATTTGTCAGCTACGACTTCGATAGCTGGTGTGAACTGAGCCAGATGGCTTCGATGGAAAAGCAACCGGGCGAAGATTACATTCGCGCCGTTGGCTTTGAATTGCAGGTTCCACGCATCGTGCGTTTGACGCGTTTCGATCGGATGCCGATGCAAACGGTCCGGTTCAATCGCAAGAATTTGTTTGCGCGAGACGATCACCAATGCCAGTACTGTGGCAAGGTGGAGCCGACTCACAAGTTGAGTTTGGACCACGTTGTTCCACGCAGTCACGGTGGACCGACGACGTGGGAGAACATCGTTTGCTGCTGCCTCCGCTGCAATAGCCGCAAGGGTGGTCGTACGCCAAAGCAGGCTCGGATGAATCTGTTGCGGTTGCCAGCGAAACCGCGCGTCAATCCGCTGCTGGCACAGTCGGTCGAAGATCCCCGGTACGAATGTTGGAAGACGTTTTTGCCGGTGGCAAGCTGAGCACGACCCGCAAGCGGCAATGAAAAGACCCGCACTCGGCAATCAAACGACCCGCAAGCGGCAATCAAACGAAAAAAGCCCGACGTGATTCATGTCACGTCGGGCTTTGTTGTTTTGCAGGCTCGCAATCGCTCGCGAGACATTTCACCGTTACCGGTGAACGGCAAATCAATCGTCTGCCAGTGGCTCTTTCTTTTCGGTGATCACTTCGCACTCTTCGGACTTCGTCGCGTTGAGTTCGAGGTAGCTCTTCCATTCCTCGGGAAGATTGTCCTCGTGGAAAATCGCTTCCACCGGACACTCTGGAACACAAGCTTCACAGTCAATGCATTCTTCGGGGTGGATGTAGAGCATCTGGTCGCCCTCGTAGAAACATTCTACCGGGCAGACCACTACGCAATCGGTGTATTTACATCCCGAGCATGGCTCGGCAACGACGTGAGTCATGATTTAGACCTTTCTCAAAAACGCTTAGGGGAAATACCGCCACCTGATTGAGAGCCAAACGCGACTCCACACGGACTGCATTTCTGCCTTCAATATATCGACCGCCCCCGCGATCGACTGCACATCAATCCCAATGATTGTTACCGGTTGATCGCATTCGGGCGAGCGGTGGGACGGGCAAGCAATCGACTTTTCGCACGGTACAGGTTTTGTCGGCCCGAAGTGCGAGCGTTATTGAG
>JABDKS010000708.1 GCA_013002105.1 Pirellulaceae bacterium
TGGGCGTTCTGGTTGCGTCGTTTGCGGGAACCACCTTGGACACGGCGTGTCGTTTGCAACGCTACGTGGTCCAAGAACTGGCCGCGACATTTGTTCGATCGGACTCTCGGCGGACCGATCAGGCGGGGTTCTCATTGAATCCGATGCTCTGGCTGACCAATAAACACGGCGCAACGATCTTTGCAGTAATCCTGGCACTCGTGATTGCGGCACTGCCGGCACCCGGGACGTCGGTTTCGATTGGCAATGCACTGTCGGGCAACTTGCCGGCACAGTATGTCGCTGATAATCCCCAGTTGCCTGCCGAAGCGACCGCCGGTGGACTTGCCGGGGGTTCGTGGTGGATGGCGACCTTTGCCGGCAAGGGGGGCTTGATCTTATGGCCACTGTTTGGGGCAACGAATCAATTATTAGCTGGCTTGGCCTTCCTTGTCATTTCGTTCTTTTTGTGGCGGCGTAATATTCCTGTTTGGTTCATCGTGATTCCGATGATCTTTATGTTGATCATGCCCGCCTGGGCGATGTTGAGTGATTTGCCGGGTTGGTTGAAAGAGGAAAACCCAAATTGGGTGGTCATTGTCGTGGGCGTATCGACGTTACTGCTGGAGGCCTGGATGCTGGTCGAGGCCGTCATTTTGTGGCCCAAGGTCAAAGGCATTTTGGAAGTGTCCCCCGGCGCGGTGCCGGCGACATCGGCAAGTCCGAATTGTTGACCGACGGCATTCGGGGTCTCTGGATCAAGCGAGATCAGAGTGGTTTAACGCATACAGGTAAGCATCGATGTCTGGTCCCACCGAAGAATTGAACTCCGGAGTACCGACGGCGCAACACCGTTCGGCTGCACCGGGTGAAACAGCGTCTGAACCGATCGCCAATGGGATTCGCATCCGTGACCACGTTGCCTCGGGAACTGCGTTTCATGCGACCGTGGGTTGGTGCGTTTTTTGGGCGATCGTTGTATTGGTCTTTCTGTTCACCATGGCGATCACCAATGGTGTGGCGATTATCCTCTGGCTGGCATCCCCTATCCTGATTGTTCTGGCGCGGCGGCGCAGCCGAGCGATCATTCGCGGCAATTCGATCCAAGTCGGTGTGGACCAATTTCCCGAAGTTCACCAGAGTGTATGTCGCCTTGCTGAACAGTTGCAACTGCCAACTCCGCCCGACGTCTTCATCGTAAAAGGAGGTACTGAGAGCTCGACTGCGATCAAACACGGTTCGCGGTCGTCGATCGTGTTGACCGACGAAATGTTGTATGGATCGACATCCACCGGAGATCCACAAGTTTTGGATTTTGTGATCGGCCACGAACTTGCCCATTACGCATTTGGACATAAGCGGTTATTTCGTCGCATGATGGCGTCCACCTATCGAGCTGTATCGCGGTTGGACGATTTCAGTTGCGATGCAGTGGCCCATTCACTTATTGACAATCGCCAAAGCGCCGCCGGAGCGATCGTCCTGATGACGATTGGCCCCCACCTGTTGCCGCAAGTGAATCTGAAAGCGTTCGTCACGCAGGCAGAGCAGGTGGTCGCGGATGGGCGATCACGACGGGCGGAATTGGGGCTGTATCATCCGCTGTTGTTACGACGGTTCGCACGCGTGATTGGGATGAAGGTGACTTAAGTCGTCCCGGCCGCCGTTGGGTTCTGATCCGAAGCCTCACTACTGGTTGGTCTTACTGCGCTGAAAAGCGTCGTCAAGTTTTTCCAAGAAGTCGACCACTCCGGCGTGGACCCGCTCGGTTCCCGCGATCACCAGAACGTCGTCGATGGTTGACACCGTACAAGGGCCGCCAAACGCTTTCCATGCGTCCGCCTGGATCGAGCTCGTCACCGCTGTGGCGACCTGTTCGGCCTTACCGGTCAATGTCTTGGGCAATGGATACGTTTGTACGATCAAATTTTGCTCGGCCGACTCCTTTGTGGTCACATGCAGGATTTCATCTTTGATCACGTAAGTCAGGTCCATTGGTTCCAACACAAGATTCAAAATGCTTCGCAGGGAAACTTTTTGGACGTCCAGCGTGACGGGCACATCGGTTGATATGCCGAGTTCCTCCAATGCACGAGCATCAATGACTATCGGGATGTCATGCGAACGACCCAACATGACGAAAAATTCCACCAGGGGTGTCTCTTTCGCAAGTACCTGTGCGCTTTGTAATAATTTCGCTCGGATATCGTCGTCCACGACCGAGCTTTTTTGCGGCTGGTCTTGAACTTTGGCGATCGCTGGTTGGGGCGTTGCGGTCTTGGCAGGCGCAAATGGATCAGGACCACCGAAGGGGTCTCGCTCTTGCGACCTGCCGATCATGGGTTGCAGCGTCAAGAAAGCAAACAGGAACAGGACTTGAG
>JABDKS010000752.1 GCA_013002105.1 Pirellulaceae bacterium
ATTCAGTGTCGGTGCCGTCCCCGGACAAGTCGACGGCACCGATTCAGGGTCTGTCGAATCACCCAATGTCTTGACCAACATCGTGATCCCTCTGGGCGACCAATCGGCTGTCAACTACGACTTTGCCGAAGCACAGCCGGCGTCCATCGCCGGCTACGTCTACCAAGACGACGACGACGACGGCCTCCGCGATGCCGACGAAGAAGGAATTGCGGGGGTGACCGTTCGACTGGTTCCCATCCACACCATCGCACCGCAAACCGAATTGACGGTTACGACCGCGCCCGATGGTTCGTATTCCTTTAACGGTCTCGTGCCGGGCGAATACGAAGTTTACGAAGTCACACAGCCTGCCAATCTGAGTGACGGCAAGGACACCGCAGGAACGGTCGACGGAATCGTCGTCGGAATCGCGGACAATCCTGGTGATCGCATCCACAGCATTCTGCTCGACGGCGACGATCACGGGATCGAATACAACTTTGGCGAAATCCGACTCGGTTCGCTTGCTGGATTTGTCTACTTGGCTGCTCCCGGCGAAACATGCACCGAGGTACATGACGCGATCGGCAACACACCGCTACCAGGCGTCCGCGTTGTCTTGCAAACACTTGACGGCATCACCGTCGGTGAAACCAGAACGATCGCCGACGGCAGCTACCGCTTTGATGACGTTCCGCGTGGCAATTACCGCATCGTCGAATACACTCCGCCCAGCTTGCTTGACGGACACTCGTTCGCCGGTCGGATCAATACGGTAAAAGTTGGCGACGCGATCGACGGTGGTCTGATCTCATCGATCACCTTGACGCCAGGCGGTGTTGGAACCGAATACAATTTTTGCGAAGCCGCTCCAGCAACGATCAGTGGATACGTTTACGAAGACAACTCCGACGATGGCCTGCGTGACGCTACCGAAAAGGGCATCCAAGGAACAACGGTTTCGCTGGTTGATTCCAGCGGCAACATCGTCGCCACCACGCAGACCGATGCGGACGGGTACTACGAATTTGATGCAATCCCACCGGGTGACTATTCGCTCGTTGAGACTCAGCCTGTTGACTACTACGACGGCAAAGACACCGCGGGATTGATTAATGGGCAAGTCGTCGGTCGCCCCGACCCGGACGGTGATACGATACGATCGATCGTGATCAAACAAGGCCAGACCGGCATTGAATACAACTTTGGCGAACTGCTCGGCGCAACACTCTCCGGTCGCGTCCATGTTGACGGCGACGACGATTGCATCTTTGAACCGGGCGAACAAACACTCGCCGGCGTCGTGATCTTTTTGCTCGACGCACAAGGAAACGAGGTTGCCCAGACGACCACCGACGCAGCGGGGCAATACAAGTTCGATAACATCGCGCCGGGCCAGTACACCGTTGTCGAACAACAACCCGATGGATTTTTCGAAGGCAAAGCAATGCCTGGCTCTGCCGGCGGCGAAGCGGAAACGGGTAGCCGGATCGGCAAGATCACACTTGGATCGGGCGAAATCGCAGTCGACTACGACTTCTGCGAAAAGCCTCCTGCTGAAATCTTCGGTTTCGTGTTCGGCGACGCCGATGGCGATTGCCTGTTCGACGCCGATGAAATCGGTATCGCCGGTGCCCAAGTCGACTTGTATGACGAATCGGGCAATCTTGTCGCAACCACTCAGACCGATGCGACAGGGCAATACCACTTTTCGAATCTGCCCGCAGGTAGTTACACCGTTCGCGAAACACAACCGGTCGGTTGGTTGCAGGGCGGACAACTCGCCGGCAGTCACGGTGGAGACGATTCACAGCCTGACGTGATCTCGCGGATCCCTGTCGGCTGGGGTGAACGACTGACGCAATATAATTTTTGTGAAATATTGCCGGGCAGCATCACCGGAATCGTATTCGTCGATGGCAACGGCGATTGCATCCGTGATGCTGGTGAAATGCCGCTCGAGGGCGTCACAATCGAACTGAGAGACGGCGATCAGAACCGCGTGGCGATCACGACGACCGATGCCGATGGTCGGTACACGTTCGATGGGCTGGCCCCTGGTGACTACGAAATCATCGAAACCCAGCCCTTGGGTTACTTCCACGGCGGCCAAGTACTCGGCAGCGGCGGTGGCGTCGTGCTAGGCGACGATCACCTTGGGTTGGAATTGTTCGCCGGCACTCAATTGGTCGACTACAACTTCTGCGAACTTGCCCCGGCTTCGCTTGCCGGATCGGTTTGGTCAGAAGTCGACATCAATCAAGAATTCAATGCCGGCGACATTCCCCTGCCCGGTGTATTGATCGAACTGATCGACGATGCCGGCGACGTCGTTGCATCCGAACGCACGGACGCTTTGGGCGATTATCATTTCGACTCGCTCCAGCCCGGCGTCTACTCCATCCGCGAAACGCAACCGGCGGACTATTTTCACGGTGGACAAGTCATCGGCTCGCTTGGTGGCCAAGTGGGTGACGACGATCTATTGATAGGTATCGTGCTGGAAGGCGGTATGCATGGAGTGGACTATGATTTTCCCGAAGTCCCACCGGCAACGATCTCCGGATACGTGTTCCAAGACGGAAATGAACTGTCGCTCGATGCTGCTCCCAGCCCGGAAAGCCTGCGCCAGTATCGCGACGGCCAATTGACAGCCGACGATTCGCCGATTGGCGGGGTGCAGGTCGAATTACGTACCGTCCTGGGCATCCCATTCCAAAGCTCCAATGCGCTGGCGGGCATTTACGCCGACGGCCCCATTCGTACGACGACGGACGCCGACGGCTTTTACGAATTTACAGGGCTACGACCCGGTGCCTACCACGTCTACCAAGTCCAGCCGAAAGACTACTTCGACAGCTTGGACACGCCTGGCACCAATGGCGGTGTCGCGGTCAATCCAGCAGATGTGGTGGATGATAAAGACAAGATTTTGATCCAGACGCTTGCCGCCAACGACGCGACAAATCCTCATGACGATGCGATTCTGAACGTATTTCTTTCCGCGGGTGACAAAAGTCGCAGCAACAATTTCAGTGAAATCCTGGTCGACATCGTCGTCGTCGATGAAGAACCACCCTCTGATTTCCTGCCCCGCAACCAAATTGACGAACCACGCATTACAGCACCCATCGAAACATTCGATCCGCGAATTCGCATTGCCACATTTGCCAGCCTCGAGCATCCACGTTCACCCGTCCTTTCAGCCGATGAATGGGCCGTCACCTGGCACTTGAGTGTGATCAACGGTGGCTTCCCGCGTGGTACCGATGGAGTCGACGGAGTGGTTAGCGGCGTTAGCGCCAAACGAATGCATCAGAACTGGGACGAGGGCGATCACGTGACGGGTCGATGGACCCTGTGGACGGTCGACGGAGAACGTTTGCCCGTAAGTGATGCAATGACGCTTGGCGAAAAACGTGGCGTTGCATTGATGGGCGACTGGGACGGCGACGGAACTGACGAAGCAGCGATCTACGCAGCGGGTCAGTGGTACGTCGATCTCAACGGCAACGGCGTCTGGGATGCTGGTGACCTTTGGATCCAGTTGGGCACCGAGCTCGATCGCCCAGTCGTTGGCGATTGGGATGGCGATGGAAAAGATGATATCGGCATCTTCGGTCGACAGTGGGAACGAGATCTCGAGAGAATCAAACGGGACCCGGGCCTGCCTGACCCTGACAACAAACGACGTCGATTCGTTGATAGCCGAAACGCTGCTGCCAATGGTGAAGATCGGGGCGAAGACAGCGAACGACTCCTTCGTCGCGGTAATCGTGGCTCGCTGCGTGCCGACGCGGTCGATCACGTATTCAAGTACGGTGATCAAGTCGACACGCCAATCGCCGGTGATTGGAATGGTGATGGAATCGATCAAATCGCCGTCTATCGAGGTGGTGTCTGGCTGCTCGATTCCGATGGCGACGGGCGATGGACCCACACCGATCAAAAAACCGAGTTCGGGCAACCAGGCGACGAACCCATTGTCGGTGATTTCAACGGCGATGGAATCGACGAGATTGGGGTCGTTCGAGGCGACAAATGGATCATCGACACTGACGGCGATCGGCGCATCACCGCGAACGATACGCAAATCCAAATCCCGCGTGACAGCCAAGACAGCCAACCTGTGGTCGGCGATTGGGACGGCGACGGCAAAGACGAACCGGGCTACTACGACGACGCGGCTTAGGTTGTCGCAGGCTAACGAGTGTCTTGTTAGATCTCACATATGCCGGGACCTGTCCTGGCAAAATCGCGCCAGGACAGGTCCTGGCCTACGATAAGCCCGCAGCAACGATGAAAACGACCGAGTGATTCATCCTGATTTGGAAGTTTTGAAGTGGCGGTCGAATCGTCGCGACGAGCCGTTTGGCGAGTGTCACTGCCCAAGAAATACAATTTTCAAAGCAACATACACAGTTTTGCAAATTGTCAATCACGCGCGCGTGCGTCGTTCTCGCAGTCATCAATCAGTCGCAGGAGCTGCGGGATCAACTGCCGCAGTGCTCGCGAT
>JABDKS010000766.1 GCA_013002105.1 Pirellulaceae bacterium
ACCCCAGACGCCGTGCGAGTATTTGTCTGTTCGTAGGCCAGGACCTGTTCTGGCATGATGCGAACGACGTTCCTCGCCAGGACAGGTCCTGTCTTACGGTCTCCAGGGGCTATCATGGGTTGCCCGGTGGCACCGGTGGGCTTGCGAGGTCCGGACAATATCATGACGATCTCGGACTGCATCTCTATTTCAAATCACCCGCGAGACAACCATGCGGCTTTGTTTTTTCGTCGTTCTTTGTGTCGTTATTGCACTCGAAAATTCGGCACTCGCGACCGACTATTTCTTGACGATCGGCGGCGGCTATTCTCCGGCCGGCAACCAGGCGTCGATCGAGCGTAACGTGCTGTTCTTTCAACGCGTGCTGCGACAAAAGAACGCGAATTCGAACCGGCAGTACGTTCTGTTTGCCGACGGCGACGGCGCGGGCAAGGACGTTCAGGTGGTCGATCGGCAGAGTGTGCCGCGCGCCAATCAGTTGATGGCGGAATTTTTGGGTCGCCAAGAAGACCTGGGTTTGTCCTATCGCAATCATGCCATCGACGATGTTCAGGGCTCGACCTCCAAGAAAAACATCCGCGGTTGGTTTCGAGAAGTAGGCACAACCTTGCAGACGGGTGATCGACTGTTGCTGTATGTCACCGCGCACGGTAGCGGTAGTGATAATCGCCGCGAGCCGCACAACACATCGATCTCGTTATGGAATCGCGAGAAGATGACGGTCGGTGAATTGGGCGATCTGTTGGACGATCTGCCAACGGGAGTCGCGGTGGTGACGGTGATGGTTCAGTGCCACGCGGGTGGTTTTGCACGTCTGATTTATCGTGACGCAGATCCCGACGGTGGATTTGCCGCCGGCGAGCGTGCAGGATTCTTCGCGACGGTTCACGATCGCGCGGCCGCCGGTTGCACCCCCGATGCGGACGAAGCGAGTTATGTCGAATACAGCACGTATTTTTGGGAGGCACTTTCAGGTCGAACGCGAATGGGCGACGCCATCGAACCGCCCGACTACGACCAGGACGGTCGGGTGTCATTTGACGAAGCTCACGCTTACACCATCATCCGCTCCGATACGATCGATTTGCCCATCAAGACTTCCGGCGAATTGCTGGGGATCGAAAGCGGTTTCCGCGACCGTGATCATCCCGATCTGATGCCACGCAGTGCGTCCTATTCCGAAATCCTCGAGCTAGCGACACCAGCCGAACACGCGATTTTGGAACAGTTGTCCGCGCAGTTGAACCTGACGGGGAGTTCGCGACTGGAAGATGCCGATCGTCAAGCGTCGTCCCGCGGTCGGGGCCGTGGACGTGCATCGTCGTCGGGTAGCGAAGCTGAACAGATGCGTCGCAAGATCGCGGGGTCATTAAAATCACGATGGCCGGAACTTGCGAACGTACTGAATCCGGTTTCGATTGAACTGGTTACAACACGTAGTGACGAGTTCATTCGAGCCGTCCAGGGACACCCGGACTACAAACGATACCGAGAATTATCCGCAGCGGCGGACAAAGAAGTTTCGCCCCAGGAGCGGCGTGTGAAATTTGAGCGATTCGTGCGAACGGCCGAAAACGTGATCATGCGTGCCAATTTGTACAAACTGGACAACACCGAAACGATTGCCAAATACGAAGCGATTGTGGCGGCCGAGTCGGGATCTTTGTCGCCGTAGAGAATCGCATGATTGTTTGCTTTCGTAAGCCGGGACCTGTTCCGGCGTCGGCCGGCGCGCCAGAACGGTGCCTGGCCAACGATCTACCCTCACTTCGGTTCGGATTCCAAGCGGTGGATTAGATGTCTCGGTCGCTATCGCCTTGTTGCTTTCTCTCTAGCAAGCAGACGTATCCGGCGCAAATCAACCCGCTGACCAACACAATCGCAAGATTGCCCAGCAGGACGGGGCGAAAGTTGAAATTGCCGGATGTAACCAGGCTGTAGCTGAACCAACCGCTAAAGTTCAATTGAAAAAAGACCCCCGCGGCAACCGTGACTCCAAAGGCTCGTAGGAATCCACGATGCCAAATCGCTACCGTGATCATGAAGCCGAATAGCAGCGTGCAAAGAAAATTGAGCAGCATCGCGCCGGTCGTCGAGCCCACCGTTGCCGGGACCAGGAAGCTCAAGACGGCGACGGCGGCGTAACCCAGTGCGGTCGCTTGCAACAATCCGACGTAACTACCCGGTTGTCGGAACAACGATGCGAATCGTTCCGGATAGTTTTTGCCGCGCAGATAGGGCAGGCGATAGGCCAGTACGATCAGTACCGCGCCGACCAGCATGACGAACATGCCCAAGCGGTTGACGCCGTACGCGATCGATTCGGCGGGGCGAATCCCTTGCAGATTGCTGATGGCAATCGCCGACAAAAACACGACGATCAGACCGCCGGCCAGACCAGCGACCCCGAACCGTCGCCACTTCGGATCGTACGGTAATTCGGTCGCGATCTGCGACAGACGCCGCGATTGTGGTTGATCGTCCGATGAATAATCACGATCGAGCGGATGGATGTCGTATTCGTCGTCCGTCAAGGATGTGTTCCGTCAAAGTGAGGCGACCAGTTGTCCGATCAGAGCATACCAGAGCAGGCCGAGAAAGCGGCTCGCGGAGGATAGATCCATTGCAGGATATCGATTTGTTGTGGTCGATCGCGACCGTTCCTCGGGGCTGATTGCGCCGGAGCTGCCGGTAGGAACCGGCCCTAGCAGCGGCGGCCGGTGGGAACCTTGTCTTTGCCCACAAGTCTGCTTTTGCAATCAAGACTTTACCCTCCCGCGCGTATGACTTTCTATTGGAAAACACGCTGTCGCGGGAGGGTCGATGGTGAGCCCAAGCGAGCCAACGGGGAGGGCGAACAGAAGACGTTGATCGCCCTCCCCGTCACACTCGCTAAAGCTCGGTGCCGACCCTCCCACGAACAAGTCTCTATTACATGGATGATTTAGCGCGTGGGAGGGT
>JABDKS010000769.1 GCA_013002105.1 Pirellulaceae bacterium
CCCCGTCACACTCGCTAAAGCTCGGTGCCGACCCTCCCACGAACAAGTTTCTATTACATGGATGATTTAGCGCGTGGGAGGGTGAATTAAAGAAGCTATCAATCACCCGACTTGTGGGTAAAGACAAAGACCTGTCCTGGCCTACGATCGATCCCACGTATTAAGTAAAGATGTTCTAGCGAGCGTCTAGACGACGGTGTTTGGCTGGACAGCGCCACTTATGGTTAACTGTTGGGCGATAGCCCCGGTCGTCCTTGGATGCAACCGCGGCAATCGCCGTGCGGCTATCGGGAGGGGAACACACAGCATTTCGATTCCAAACTCCCGCTGTCCAACTAGCGTTTGGTCGCGGTATAGGCGTACCGATTGTGGACGGTTGGATCGAGTAATCCGGCGGTATTCCATGGCGAAATGGACAGTCGGATTCGATCGGCGATGACATGCGGGTCTATGTCGACAACCAATTCGCTACACGAGGATTCCACGGCGCTAACGAAGGCGTTGTCGTCGGCGTTGAAGAGATGACTTGGCGTTTCGCCTTGTTGATACCTTTCTTCGCAACCAATGGCGGCGGCGAAATACAGCATGCCGGCGGTCGTGAAGCGTGAAAATTCGTGCATGGATCGGTAAGCGGTTGAAATCAGCAGGTCCAGAAACCTTGCTTCCGCTGTCACCGTCTGTGCGTACTGCATCACGGTCGGTTGGTCGGCACCGGACAAGATCAGATCGACCGTACGATCGACTCCCGCCAGTGCGTGCGCGATTCCGGTACTGTGCAGCGGATCGATCGTCGCAGCGGCCGTCGGCAGCATCCAGCAGGTTTGCGAGACCGCGGGTTGGAAAAGCCTTTGCAGTCGACCGGACACCCGCGGGCCATCGTCGGGTGCAATCATTTTAGCCCTTGAAAACATCTGCTCGATCGTAGGATAGTTGTCCGGTACGATCGGTCCGACGCGCGGCGAGGTTGTTGTCCGCCCGACGCTGGTGATGCCGTTGTTAAAACGCAGCATCCAAAGCCACCCATCGTCGATCAAGTGATGCTGAGCCGCATCGTCGCTATCAAAAGGGAAGCGGTCGGTATCCGTTGCCGCGGACCATGATGCGACGCCGCGGTAATGGGCGAAGGTGCAGCGTGTGTTCGTAGCCAGCGTCGGTGCCAGGTCGGTCATGCCCAACAGTCGCGCCATCACACAGGCTTGGCCCGAAGCGTCGATCACATAGGTCGACCGAATGGTTTGTCCGCCAGATAACGTGATGAACGCTTCGTCATCAGGAGTCAAATTCACGACGGCTTGATTGGCGAAATCGATGGCACCCGATTCGATCGCTCTGGCGTGCAAAAACGCGTCCACTTCGCTGCGATACCAATGCGTGTCCGCGACAGCATCCGAGGCGCTCGCTGCCACCAGAAGGCTGTGCTCATGTCGATCCGATTCGGCGAACAGTTGGCCTTTGGAATGGACGTAGTAACTGAATCCTCGCTTCTTGCCGCAACTGATTTCGGGATGATGTTTTTGCCAAGATCCAAACGTGCTCAGGTTCACCAGTTCTGCAATCGCGTGCTTATCGCCCAGACGTCGTAGTACCAAGTCCGCGATGGGCGTGGACGATTCGCCGATGGCAAAACGGGGATGGGACGCGGCGTCAATCAAAGCAACGCGGCGTCCATGTTTGGCCAAGATCCAGGCCAGGATCGAGCCGGCGAAACCCGATCCGATAATCGCGACGTCAAAAGTAGTTTTCATGCGGGACACTGTGTCACATTCGTCTGCGAAATCTGTTGCACGATCGCGTTGTCCTCGGGCGTGGTTACGCGTTTGGTCAAGTCCCACAGGTCGACCGTGACATTGCAGCGACCGTCGACATCCGCGATCGCCGTTGATTGCAGCGCACAGAGATCGGCCATCGAAAGTGTAGGCAACGTGGATGCTTTGCCGTTCCATCCGTGTCCCGCTCGCGCCGGAATCAAACTGATGTGACGTGCTCCTTGGAGACACGCGTGACGAGCCGACAGCGTCGCCCATTGAACGGCTTCGCGAGCCGAAACCTCGGGCACGCCCACAATCAAAAAAACTCGCAAGTCGACACCTTCATTTAACAGCCATTTTGCATAACGATCGAAATCGTCGCGCGTCATTTGCTTGTTCAGTCGCGATAGCCATCGTGGTTGAACCGTCTCCAGCCCCACGGCGACTTCTAATTGCCCACTCAGCAAATCGCGAAATGCAGGCAGTCGCCGCGAACCAAACCGGGGATGGTTTTCGACGATCACGCGTGAAAACGGCGCGCACCGTTTTGCGATCGATTGGTAATCATTGACGGGGATACTGGCGGCATCAAAAAAGTTGCCGCTGTTGTAAAGCTTGATCCAATCACCCGGAACGCGATTCTCCAGAGCGACGTCGATCTGACGGGCAATCGCACCCGTGGGGGTGGGGTTGGGCAGCGTGTTTTGCCAAAGGTCGCACATGGTGCATCCGATTGGGCATTCGCTGGCAGTCAGGAAAATGGTGGTCGCCGTCGCAACGCGGCCTGCTGTGTCCGGTTCGCGTTCGTCGATCACGGCGTAAGGGCGTGTGGCCGAGACGCGGTTGCGGACGAGCGGTGGGGCAAGATCGGCGGGCATGAAAAAATTTCGCGGATCGCGTTGAAACGGCGTTTTTTGATAGAATCTACGATCGGTTACAATAGCGGATCGTAGATCAGCCCTCCCCGCCCTGCCAATTCCGGACGCTTTTCAGCTGTGTTGGGATCCCCAACCAATGAACCCGACCCACACAAGTGTCCGGCCCACCTACCAGTTTCCCTGTTCACCATCAGGCGATCGACCGTCGTGAACGTACCTAACCTCTCAACGCGTGCACACGCCTCACCCTGCCATGCCAAAACGGCGCGACCGTGGTGCGTGCTGGCTATTTGCGCCTTTCTATCGACCATCGCTTTGTGCGTTTTTGGCGGGGTTGCAAACGCCGAGCCGGTGGCGGCGTCGGATGATGCTCGCATGCGCTTTTTCGAAACGCATATTCGTCCTTTGTTGATCGAAAAGTGTTTTGAGTGTCACAGTGGCGATGAGTCCGAAGGCGGATTGAGATTGGACCTGAAT
>JABDKS010000795.1 GCA_013002105.1 Pirellulaceae bacterium
GATGGAGAGTAATGCGTGACATCAATTGCCACCGCTGATGCGGACACGTTGTTGCAACAAGTAGTCCAATCTCGCTAATGAACCTCAACAAGAAATCCATTTGCGATCGCAAATCGTTTGTGGATCAACACTTGCATCATCCCAAATTTATATATTTTTGTCCGCAATACAGAATCTATGTCAGCCGAGCGCCAACCATGGTTGGCGCAACCTGTTTACATCCATTGCCAATAGCGACTTGTTCACGTTGCGCTACCGCAGCAGCGAAAACAGGCTGCTGAAACTGTCCGTTAGGTGAAGATCACGAATCTTCGGTGGCCACCGTTGGGCTGCCTGCTGGACCACGGGATTTCCGATAAATCGATGGTTGCTGGTCAACAACACCCACTCGCTGATGGATGCGCATTCGAAGTTGGCGGCAAGCGTCGGATCGTCCTCTGTTCGCTGTACCCAGATCGCCTGCTCTTCGCTAGTCGCCAAACCGCGAACAGCCGGTCGCAAATCCAGGTAATGGTTGGAGACGTGAAACGCCAAGGTTCCGCCGGGAGCGAGGTGTCGGTGATACAACTCGCCACATTGGACGGTCAATAAATGCAATGGAATCGCATCGCTGCTGAACGCGTCAACAACAAGCACGTCAAACTGCTGCGGCTCGCCTGCCGCCAACTGACGTTCCATCACAATGCGAGCATCCCCCAACAGAACGTCAACGTGAGCTCCACGTGCCTTTGCATCGGCTAGAAACGTAAAATGCTCGTCGGCCATCCGCGCGACCAAAGGATTGATCTCATAGAACCGACATACATCTGCTTTTCTGGCGTAGCAGCTGATCGTACCGGCACCGAGTCCGATGACACCGATTCGTAGCGATTGGTCGGGTTGCGAGCGCCGGGGATGCTGCTCGATCGCGATTCCCACCCCACTGTTGGACGCGTAGTACATCGTGGGTGTTTGTCTTAGGCCGGGATCGCGAAACTGTACGCCATGAATCGTCTTGCCATGGGACATCACGACGCGTTCGCGTTGAGGGACATTCGCGCTGCGATGAACGATCCGCAGCGAGCCGTAAAAATTTCGGTCGATCTCCAATACTTTGGAGTCCGCAATTTCGGTGATCTCAATGGTCGTCCACTGCAACAGGACGACACCTACACCAAAAATCGCTCCGATCATCCATGTGCGATGGATCGCTCGATGCCTCTGCGCTGCCGACAATACGGACCAGCGGTCGCGCCGAAACGACAGTAACAACAAGCCGAGGCAGACGAGAATGCCCAGATTGAACTCGTGGTAATCAACGAAAATGACGGGCGCGACGATCGTGACCAGTACCCCGCCGATCGCTCCGCCCACGGAGATCGTCAGGTAAAAGAACGTCAAGTGTTTTGGGGTCGGTTGCAGCTGGGCCAATTCACCGTGACAGACACAACAAGTCACAGCCAGGATGAAGGTTAAACAGCCGACTTGAGCCAGCAATCCGATGCCAGAACTGCCCAGTGCCAAGGCGATACAGACGACCACAACGAACATCATCGCGACCCCGAAAACGTTTCGATGGTAGCATTGCTTGTGTCCGAACATCGCTATGAACGATAGTAGATAAATGCCAAGCGGCAGCACCCACAACAAGGGCACGCTGGCAACATCCTGGCACATCTTATTTGTCGTCGCCAACAACATGACGGACCCACACGCACTGAGCATCAGCCACAGCGCGACCATGCCTCGACTGACCACTTGATCGGCCTGATCGTCAATTTTCGAACTCCGGCGCAAAACGCCTGAATCACTCGTCTCGGGCACCCGTCTTAGATGCACGGCACAGGCTGCGCACGTGATCAAAAACAAAATATAGACGCAGGACCAAAGGATCGTTTGGTGATCGATCTTCATAACGGGTTCGACCGCAAACGGATACGCAAACAAACCCAACAGAGAGCCGGCATTCGAAAGCGCGTAAAGGCGATACGGCGATCGACTCGGGTAGCGACGGGCGAACCAACTCTGCAGCAACGGCGCCGTCGAGGACAGGATCACATACGGCCCACCGACGCAGATCAGCAGTAAGAGCAGAATCCGCCATGTGGGGTTTTCAGCGTCGACGGGCTTGTATTGCTCAGCCGGTGTAATCGGCAACAAGAAAATCGTCGCGGTCAACACACAGAGATGAATCCAACACTGATGCTTCGGTTTCAAGCGGGCGATCGCATGCGCGTAGGCATACCCAACGACCAACAAGCTTTGGAAAAAGAGCATGCAAACCGTCCATACAGACGGCGATCCGCCGAACCACGGCAAGATATACTTTCCAACCAGCGGCTGAACTTGGAAGAGCAAGACGGCGCTTAAAAAAATCGTAATGGCAAAACGGATCATCGCTTCCCTGACACAAGAGCTATCCCACTTCCGCAATCCCGTATTTTGCGATTTTTCGATACAGCATGGTTCGACTGATCCCCAACTGAATTGCCGCCCGTGTCCGATTGTTATCGACGTCCTTGAGGACTCGTCGAATTTGAGCCAGTTCCGATTTTTCACGCATTTGAGCCAGCGTCGCAGAATCGCTGCTTTCGGTCAGGTCGGGCGGAGCCGAGGTGACGCGATCGTTTGCCCGAGCATCATCGATTTTTTGCGGCGGCAGACTGACATCCCTGAGCCAACGTCCAGACAAGTCCGACATTTCGATCTGGTCTCCCACGCACAACGACGCGCTACAATGCACTACGTTTCGCAACTGCCGGACATTTCCCGGCCAGTGATACGCTTGCAAGCGATCGATCACCAGTGGACTGATGGTTTTGACCGGCGAGTTTGTTTCCCGAGCTAACTCGCGCACAACCCTCGTCGCGATATGCTCAATGTCTTCGCGACGCTCACGCAGCGGCGGCACATAAAAATCAATCACGCCCAAGCGGTAGTACAAATCGGCGCGAAACAAGCCGCGTTCAATCAGTCGGTCCAACGGTGAGTTACTGGCCGCGACGATCCGCCCGCGAAATTGAACTGATTTGCTCGAACCCAGCGGCTCAAAAACTCGATTCTCGATCGCCCGCAACAACTTGCATTGGCTGCCCAGAGGAATGGAGTCGATTTCATCTAGGAATAATGTTCCGCTGCCTACCTCCTCGAAACGACCTTTTCGGTTCGTATCAGCGCCGGTGAACGCTCCGCGCCGGTGACCAAACAATTCGCTTTCCAACAGACTCTCTGGAAGTGCGCCACAATTGACGGTGACAAATGGTGCCTTGAATCGTGAAGAATTATCGTGCAGTAATCGCGCCAGCGTCGTTTTCCCAACCCCCGTTTCGCCGCCCAACAGCACATTCGCGCTCAGCGGTGCAACCCGTTGTAATTGTTGGACCAAATGCTTCATCGCCCTACTTTCCAGCACGATGGAGTCATCCACCACGCAGTCGGGCGATGGCATAGGTCGTCGCTGCATGATCGATCGATGCATGCGACGATTGACCGTTAACGAATCCAACAGAAACGCGAGTCGCGACGAGTGGCATGGCCAAAGTTCCACTGCGGCGATGCCAGCTTGCATCCATCGCAACAATTGCTCGCCTGATGGTTTGCTCGCAATCACAACCATGGGGGTCGGACGGTCAACGCGATCGCTCATCAAGATTCGATCCACCGAGTCCGCGTCCTCTTGGTCGCTAACGCCCAGGATGATCAACGAATGTTCTGCTTGGGCCGGCGACTGGAGTGAATCAAATTCACCGTAACCGAGGAGATCCACCTCAAGACGACGATCAGTTCGCTGATGCGAACGAACCGCTTGGTACATCTCTTTCGACTTTCCCACGAATAAAACGGACACGCACACAACGTAAGTTCGAGCTACTTCGACTGAATAAACGCACCTCCCGCACCTCGTCGTCCCCAATGCCACACCCAAACACGCTGCCAGCTTGTCAAATTAGGTATCCAGGGAGACATGGGGCCTTTAGCAAGAATACTTCGTCAAGGGGGGGATGGTTAATCTGAATGTTCAGGTCGTCCGATTTCTATGAAAAGAAACTGTTTTCCGCGTTAGGCGACCCATCAAGGCCCTTGGCATGCAATCGAATCAACTGAAGCTCAATACGCGGGGAAAAACGCTGTTTTCCGGCATTATCTTGCTGTTCATGGCGAGTCTGAGCAGCGCCCAGGAGCCTCTCCGGCCACTGCCGAGCAAGTTACCCGCGACGACCCAAACGGTGCCGCAATTGCCGCCCAGAGGATTGGGCGAATTCTCCGTTCCCGACCGCCCGCCGGTTTCCAGCTACCTGGATTCGGTGAGCGGCGGCGACGCAGTCATCAAGGTTTTTGTGGGTCAGTCACGAATTTTGACGACCAAGCAGCCCATTGCTGACCAAGACGGGGTGGGTGTGATCGCTAGCGGTGACCCCACCGTGATCGATTTTGATGTATTGCCTAATCCGCGGTTGATCCGCGTGCTTGGCAAGCGAGTCGGGGTCACTGATTTGACGTTTGTCACCAGTGACGGGGACCAGATTACCTACGACATCCACGTCGTTTTTGATCTGGAACTTGTCCAACAACAGATCCGTGCCCTTTATCCGACTGCCACGATCAAGCTTTCACAACTTCGCGAACACGTTGTTGTCGAAGGTCAAGCGCGAAGTCCCAGCGAAGTCGCTCGGATCATCGAGACGTTGAAGGTTTATCTGACGTCGATGCAAGTTGAGAACAATGTCCAGCAGGTCGACGCCCCACTAGCTGATTTTCCGCTACCGCGCCGCAGTAACGACGGGGATGGATCCGACAATCCCGATCGCGGCGATAACCCGGGCATCGCCTTTGACCGAGGAAAGCGACCATCGTCGCAAGCAAAATTCTATTTACCACAGGTCATTAATCTGATGCGTGTCCCTGGTCCGCAACAGGTGATGTTAAAAGTCACGATTGCGGAACTCAATCGCCGTGCACTCCGTCAGCTTGGCACCGACCTGACTCTCGGCGCCGACCTGGATAATTTCGTCCGTTCGATTCAGACCGACTCAGGAAATCTCGTAGGTGTCTTTGGAGGTGGTGACGTCAGTGTGCTGATGAACGCCTTTCGTCAGAACTCAGTGGCACGCGTGTTGGCCGAACCGAATCTAGTCACAATGAGTGGTCATACGTCACGTTTCCAATCGGGCGGTGAATTTGCGGTCCCCGTTCCTCAGGGTGGCGCCGGAATCGGGTCGACCACCGTTGAGTTCAAACCGTTCGGGGTGCAATTGGCGTTCACTCCGCTGATTGACGACGACGGATCCATCCGATTAACAGTCGAACCAGAAGTCAGCAACATTGACGATTCATTGGCTGTCTCGATTGTCCAGGGTGCCGATCCGGTTCCCGGCCTGAGAACCAGAAACGCGTCCACCACGGTCCAGATGCGTGAAGGACAGACATTGGCGATCGCCGGTTTGTTAAACAACGAATCATCCGCATCGACACGACGCGTCCCATTTTTAGGCGATATCCCGTACTTGGGAGCCTTGTTTACGGACAATTCGGCACTTTCGAGAGAAGAAGAATTGTTGATCGTCGTAACACCCCACTTGGTCAGCCCGTTGGATGGGGAACAGCCCGCCTGTTTGCCAGGTCAATCAGTCGCCGAACCGAACGACTTTGAATTCTTTCTCCTCAACCGAATCGAGGGCCGAACGAACCAGTCGTACCGATCAACAACCGCTTGGGACGACCCGTTGGGGATCTCTCGCAAATGGCAGCTTGAACAACATTATGGATGCGGTCCGATTGGATTCTCGCAATGATTCGACCGCCCCAATCGCTCGCCATGCCACATCCCCGACACGCTCAAAAAATCACACGATGGAGCCACCATCTTATGGATCGCTTTTTTAAACTTCGTTTCGCATTGATGCTCACTTGCATTGCCGTTGCACCGGCCGCCCTGGCTCAAGAACTCGTTTTTGACGTCAGCATGCTCGAGGAAAACAAACCGCAAGAACCAGAATTACCAGCGGACATCATTCGCAAGGTCGACTTTCAAAAAGTGCTCAGCATCGCCAATGATGCCGAACTCGATGGAGGAACGAATTTTGCCAACAGCGAGTCGGTAGAAACACCCCCGTTGGAACCTGTGGTGATCGAAGACGTTTCGACCGCTGCGAATTCCCCCAAAGTGACAGTTCCAATCGCCGTCGTGACCGTCGAAACATCGGGAATGATCGACGACGTATCGCATCAGGAAACGCCTCAACCAGCGATGATCAGCAAGCCGGTCTATCAACCCGTTGAAATGCCAATCGCACCGCAGCAAATTGCGTCCCCGATTGCGTGCGACCAATGCCAAGGCGCGAACGTCTGCGGCTGTCAGGCCAAACGAAAATTTCAATGGTCTTGGAATCCAATGCAATGCTGGCGACAGACGGAACTTTACCGATTGCATGTGCAAAACCTAGGCGATCCGTCCATGAAGTGTGTTCGACCGTTTGGATCGTGCAACGAATCGTTCGCGACTGCGATGATCATTTCGGGAAAATCCGACCGTGCGATGCTTCATCATTATGACTTTACGCAGCAAGACGATAACTCTGTGAACCTGACAGCGCGTGGAGTGCGGGAATTGCATCGAATCGCGCAGTTGACTCAGCAATATCCCGTCAACCTTTCGATCGAAACGACTCATCGGGCAGATATTGACGAAGCACGGATGCTTGTCGTGATGAACGCGATCGCTGACTTGCAGCTCCCGATTGCAACGGAAACCATTCTCGTACACGACGATCACTCGGTCGGTCTCAGTGGACCAGATGCCGAGGCGATTCACGTAATCCGCTTGACCGAAGCCGTCACAGGAGCGACGCGCACACGGGGCTATAGCAACACGTCGGGCGCGACCACGATCCCGTTCGTCGGCAATGACAACCAGTAGCCAAAACCATTCGGGCCGACCGACCAACGTTATCTCCAATCGATTTGACTCACTATGCAATCTCTCCCTCGCGATCAAGTAACTTCCTTTCACGCAACTTTCTGGGGGTTATGTGCTGCTATTGTGATCGGCTCGCAAATTGGATGTGCTAGTTTCAAGATGCCTTCGCTCAGCCGCAATCCGACCGTTGAAAATGCATCGGCAGCGGCGCTGACACCATCGCAGATCAAACTGAAATCCGCGGTCGCCGAAGCGGCATACAACCGTGGCGACGTCGATCAAGCGATCGAGACATACAACGAAATCCTGCGGGCACATGACGATTTAATCGACGTCCGCCATCAAGTGGCCCTAATTCATGACAAACGCGGTGATTTTGCCAAGGCACAGGTCCAATACCAAGCGATTTTGGAACGCCAACCCAATGACGCAAAAGTCTTGAGCGATTTTGGCTATAGCCTGTATCTGCAAGAGTCGTTTGATGCAGCCGAGCAACAGTTAAACGCTGCCGTGCAGGCCGACCCTCGCTATTTGCGTGCTCGATTGAACCTCGGTCTGCTGCTCGCGAGAACAGGACGTATCGACGATGCACTTTCTCAGTTCGAGTTAAGCGGTCTGAACGAAAGTCAAGCACATTGCAACATCGCGATGGTCGCTGCCCAACAAGGTGACGCGCAAACTGCCTCCACCGCCATCAAACGATGCAGCGTGTCAAGCGACACGCTGTTGGGCGAAAACCAGCAGGCATTGGCCAATGTGATTGACAAAATGACTGCTCGACAATCCGAAATCGTGACGGCGGCGGGAACCTTTTAGGCTATCCAAAAGACGTTCGCGACCAAATGGTTCTCACGCCAGGTTGATGTGTTCATCCAAAGGGCCGATGAACAGTTTCTAACACGGACAATCGTCCAATCAAGCTTGGCTACTGACCACTTCCCGGTCGACGTGGACTCGCCACGGAGCGATCTGTTGAGC
>JABDKS010001083.1 GCA_013002105.1 Pirellulaceae bacterium
ACCTGTACCCATTGGAAGACGTTCAATTGCCAGCTGTGACATTGGGTGATCGCAAAGATTTGCCGGAGATTGCTAAGCAGTTGACCGACAACCCCACTGCCCCGCGCCACCAATGGATGATCGAAAACGACGAGTGGCGGCATGCTGTGCGAGCCTACTTGGCGGCCAATAGTTTTGTGGACCATCTGGTGGGAATGATGATCGATGCATTGGATCAGAGCGGGGCGAGCGATAACACGGTGATTGTGCTTTGGAGCGACCACGGATTTCACTTGGGTGAAAAACTCCGCTGGGCCAAGAGAACTTTGTGGGAAGAAACGACGCGCGTGCCGCTGATCATCGCCGGTCCCGATGCGGCCAAAGATTCAATTTGTGATCGTCCGGTCGGATTGATTGACGTTTATCCAACACTGCTGGAGCTTTGCGGGCTGCCACCACGTGATGTTTTAGAGGGCACGAGTTTGCGACCGTTATTGATCGACCCCGACGCTAGTTGGAATCGACCGGCGATCTGCACATTCGGACCCAACAATCACACTTTGCGTGGAAACCGTTATCGGTACACCCGTTACGCCGATGGGAGCCAGGAGTTGTACGATCACGACGTCGATCCCAACGAGTGGCACAACCTGGTGACAGCCGATGGTTCGTGCAGCGAGCAACACCAGTTGGTAATCGATCAGATGAAAAACTGGCTGCCCGAACAAAATGCCGAACCGGTTCCCGGAAGTGCCGGATCGGATTCTCCGCTGTACGGCGAAGGAGGCGACGTGACGCTGGAGCAAGCGATGAAGAAATCAAAGTGATCAAACGGGCTGGCAAAGCGCGTGAATGACTCCATTCGTGGCTGGCTCGATTTATGGCTTGCTCTATTCATGACGGAGCGCTTCGATTGGATTCATCAACGCGGCCCGCCGGGCAGGGTAGACACCAAAAATCAATCCAACGCCCAGCGAAATGAAAACCGACAGCGCAACCGACCACATCGCGATACGTGGTTCGAGCGATTGTGCGATGGGTGGCAGTAGGTCCGGCGACACCGTCGTGATTACCGATCGTGCTGTACGAAAAATCGGGCCACACATTAATCCGCAGGCGACGCCCAGCAAACCACCGCTGCCGGTCAACACCAACGTTTCGGTCAAAAACTGTTGGATGATGTCGCTACGTTTCGCCCCCAACGCGCGACGGATACCGATTTCGCGAGTTCGCTCCGTCACGGTGGCCAACATGATATTCATGATCCCGATCCCGCCGACCAGCAACGAGATGCCCGCGATCACGACCAGCAGAACATTGAACATCGCGCGAGTCCGTTCGGCTTGTCGTAGCAACTCCTTGGGGACAACCACTGCGTAGTCTTCCTGCTCGTGATATTTTTTTAGCAGGGTTTCGACGATCGCTGCGGTCTCATCGACCTGGTCCAAGTTGTCGACGGTCAACGTGATTTGAGTCAGTTCGACAATTTCGCCTTTGAAATTAAATCCCTGGCCCATCCGCGTCATGATTGTGTCACCGACACGATGTTGAAACGTAGAGATTGGAATGTAGGCGTCAAAACTGTAGTCGCGAGCGGCCAGGCTTCCGCCGATTGCGGCGGAGGCCGATCGCGGTTTGGTTTGGCCGATCACCGTGTAGACATCGGTTTCGACACCGACCTTCTTTCCGATCGGATTCTCGAATGGAAATAGTCTTTTGGCGGTTTTGTCTGCCAGAACAATGACGTTGTTACGATCATCTCGATCGTTCATCCAGCGGCCACGCGCGATTTCCAGCCGATTCAAATCTTTGTGTTCTTTGGCGCACCCGACTAGATTGACGTCCGCTGTGCGGCCATCGACCATGAACTGGCGTTTCAATTCGCGAATCGGGACGGCACGTGTGATTGTCGGGATATTGGACTGGATGCGTTTGAAGTCGGCACGCAAGAGTCCGTAGGTTTTGACGCGTGCATCGTCTCCCGATTCCACGGTTTGGGGTTCGACACTGCGAACGATGATGTTGGTCGCACCCAATTCCATGATTTGCTGTTGCGCGTCATAGCTGACGCCTTCGCCCATCGCGACCAGCCAGATCACGGTGGTGGTGCCGATAAAGATACCCAACGCGGCCAATGCCGATCGCATCTTTTGGAGCAGCAGGCTCTTTAGGCCAACTTGGAGCGTCTGGAAAAACTTTGTTTTCATTTGCCGCTTAACGCATCAGCGATCGCTTCCATCTCGGACGTGGTCACCTTGCCATCGCCATCGGTATCGACACGATCGAATTGATCACGATCTTTGGCTGGAAACTCGTCCTTGGTCATCACGCCATCACCGTTCTTATCTCCCATGGCGATCAATTGGGCTGCATCGATCGTGTCGGCTGCCTTGGTCGATGTGGCGCCTTCGCCCGATTGGTTGTCGTAAACGTCGTGCCGGTCCGAATCTTTGCCCAATGGCTTTTTACCCAGTGACTTTTTGCCCGACTTTTTCTTGTCCGGTTTTTTCAGATCCAGAGATTTCTTGTCCAGAGTGTTCTTATCGGAAGTGTTCTTATCTACTGGGTCCGAGGATTGCTTGGGTTGCAATGCCGCATTCTGCGCCTCGTCGACAAAGGCGAGTGGATTGAGCACGACCTTTTCGCCTTCGGTCAAACCGGCTGTCACGATGGTGAATTCGTCATTGCTGTCACCCAGTTGAATGACTCGCTTTTTGACGCCGAATTCCGACTGCACCCAGCAAAGAAAACCCTCGTTGCTTTCGACGATCGCCGCGACCGGAATGGTCAGCACGTCTTCATAATTTGCCAGCACGATGTCGACCACGGCGCTCATCCCAGGTTTCAAGCCCGGTTGTGGATCGAGTTTGATGATCGTGTCGTACTTGACCATGTTTCCCGTCCACCAACCGGCAGGTTTGGTGATCGACGCAATCGTATCGACGGCACCTTCGAGTGCGAGATCTTGCAACGCGATCTGCGCAGCCATGCCGGTGTTGAGACGCCCGACCTTGGATTCGTGAATACCGACCTTGACCTGCATTTGTTCCAAGTCGGGGATCATCAGCAGTGTTTGTTGTTCACGAACGGTTGCCCCTTCTTCGATATCCGGCGTTTCTTTCCATTCGGCCGCCGACGGAAAGATGACCATGCCTGCGGTGGCGGCTTTGATCACGCAATTCTCTAGTTGTTCGCGTTCGCGTTCCAATCGCGTTTTTTCCAGCTTCAGTCGAGCCACGTCGGAGGCTAGTCGGGCCTTGGCAGCCTGCAGTGTGCTGGTTAGTTGCTGGGTCTCTTTGTCGCGTTTGTAGAGTTCGAGGGTTTGTAACTGAGTCTTTTTTAGCTCGAGCTGCTTGCGCGCCGAGTCCAACGCGAATCGATCACCGTCGATTTGCAGCGACTTGATCAATCCCTTGCTCGCCAGTCGAGTAGTGGACTTGAGATCCAACTCAGCTGCCTTGACCGCTTGTTCGGCGTCGAAGATTTCTTTCTCCAGCAGACTGCGTTCTTCGATGAATGTTCCTTCGAGATATTCGGTGATGCTTTTTTCCGCTACTGCTACATCGCTTTCGGTAATGATTTTGTTCGCCAAAGCGGTTTCGTAGGCAATTTCTTGCGTCGTGATATTGTCTTCGATTCGGGACGTGTCCAAGCGGACCAATTCATCGCCCGGTTGAACAAGCGTGCCGGTTTCGATCACCCACAATACGGTGCTGCCCCCTTTGACAAGGCATTTGATCTCCTTGTTATTCGAGCTTTCGAGCATGCCGTTTTCGGTGACGGTGACCTTCAAATCGCCACGGGCAATTCGGTGCGTTAACACCGACTTTTGCTCGGTGGTCGATAACCCACCGAACAGCATCGGTGTGACGACTGCGAATGCACCGACCAGAGCAATCACGATGACAACGCTTTTGAGCCAGGATTTAGGCACAGGCTTTGCGTTTTCGTTTGCGGGCTGATCGTTACTCATGGTGGGCCGATTGAACGAATCGAAAATGGCAGCGAGGGTCGAATTCTGATCGCAATGTTGCGTGCGCGATGGGGCGGCAAGGGGATGCCTACGATTCGACAGGTTCAGTCTAATCCCGCGCCAACAGTCGCTCAAAACGATACACAAACGAAACGGGGGAAATGGAACGCGGTCGCTTGGGCGGGAGCTCCCCCGAGGACGCGATTTACGAGGGCTCGGCAGAGCTTTCGGATGCACCAACGCTTATCGACATTCCGCAGGATTCAAAATAACGCTCCGGCGTGATACACAGTGTTACAGTGAATCGTGCGTTGACGTGAACCCAACACGGTCACGGGTGTCGTTTGGACGATGCCTCAATAGTTTTCAATCGCCCGTCGCGAAAGTAATATTC
>JABDKS010000828.1 GCA_013002105.1 Pirellulaceae bacterium
CCCCGTTGGCTCGCTTAGGCTCACCACCGACCCTCCCGCGACAGCGTGTTTTCCAATGGAAAGTCATACGCGCGGGAGGGTAAAGTGTTGATTGCAAAAGCCGACTTGTGGGTAAAGACAAGGTTCCCACCGGCCATTGATAGACGCCGGCAACCCGCACCGAATCGGCCGGTAGGAACCGGCGCCACGTTGCTGCTGTTGCAGGCATCGCGAACTGCGGAACAGCCGTTAGGACCGTCACAGCACGGCGCGGCAGCCGCCATTGCTGGTCAAAACACTCAAAAATCGGCCGCATTATCCTAAACAGGCTCGTTAAACTCGGACTTCTCCACAGCCAGTCCACGCCGTCGGTCCGCTCGCGGTCGAAGCTCAGATCGTCTCGTTCACCCTATGCAGCTCTTTCATTTCCTGGTCGTCATCACATCACTCAGTTGCGGATCCCTCCCCGCGGCCGATTCTGGCGTGACGCGTCCGCTGCTGGCGACCACTGCTCTGGTGGGACTTTGGTCCATGCTCGCCCACTTGGGATCGCGGATGATCGCCAAGCAAGTTGCCATCGACGAACTGGATCCGCACATGGGTGCCCGGTGGCTGGAAAAGCAACTGGAGATTTTTCGCTGGATGTCGCTGCTGGTGATCGTTTTGTGTCTGGCCGGATTTGGATTGGCACGCACGCTCGATTCGATTCCCGTGTTGATGGATTCGATGTTACTGCAGTCGATCGTGCTGTTGGCTCCCGGTTTGATCATGACCGTTGCCACCTGGTCGGCAGAACATCGTTACGGCGTACAACTGGGTTATACGCAGCCTGGACTGAGTAACCACGTGGGATCTTTGTGGCTCTCCTTCCGCAGCGGACTCGCGTGGCTGGTCGCGCCCGTCGTCTTACTTTTGGGTATATCGGACTTGATCGCTTTGTTGCCGATCACACCGGCGGTGGCCGGTTGGTCGACCGCCGCGGTGGTTCTGTTTTTTATTGTGTTGGGACTGCCGTTGTTGATACGCAGGCTATTCAAAACCGAGCCGATCGACACCGAGACGCAACGTTGGATGGAAGAATTGATGTTGGCGGCGGGCGTCAAAGGCACCAAACCCATTCGCTGGAACACCGGTCAGACGGCATTCAACGCGATGGTCGCCGGTTTTGTCGCCCGTTGGCGAACGCTATTGCTGTCAGACCGATTACTGGATCAATTGCCACGCGATCAGATCGCCATGGTGGTACTGCACGAAGCCGCTCATTTGCGCCGCAAGCATGTGCCGATGCGAATGCTTGCAGTTTTGCCCGCCTGGATCGCTGGAATGCTGGTCAGTCAAATCGCCGGCGAATCGACTTGGGCAATGCCGTTGGGAACGGTCGCAGGCATCTTGTTGACAATGTTGATACTGCGAATCGTCGCGTATCGCAGCGAATTCGATGCGGATGTTCAGGCATGCATGCTGGCTGAAAAGATCGCTGCCACCGTCGACGATGTACCCAGCAGCTATGACGCCGCTTGTGAATCACTCAGCGCGGCGTTGATGCGAGTGACTTCGGATCAACCCGCCTCGCGAAAACCAACTTGGCTTCACCCTGGCGTGACCGACCGAGTCGATTGGATGCGTCGCCATCGCGCGATGCCCCACAACAACACCGCCAGCGCCGGGACCATCGCGAACCCAGCGTAGCCGTGCCACTGAATCAGTTGGTGCATTGTCTCGGTCGATGGAAAGGGCAGCATACAGGCGCCCACCGTGGCGATCGTCAGCAGCCCGGTGGTGATCAGCGACCAAAAACCCAATCGCTGAATCGCGCCGGACGTGTGACTGCTGAGATTGGGCCACATCCAGATGAGTGCGACAACCGGCAATCCGAATACCAACGCACCGCTGGCAATCATGTGAGCCAATAACCACATTCCGCCAAGATGCCCACCAAACAATACGGGTAACGCGGTGGCCGTCAGTACCGCAAGTACCACGACGAGAGCGAAGATCAAAATGCGATCGATCCAGATTTTCATACTGTTTCTCCTTGGCCGCTTACGCGGTCTGCCGACCTGCTAATCGTGCAGCGACGGCGCCGACACCGATGAACAGTGTCATCAGCAACAATCCAATCGAACCGGCAACGATGTACTTAAACGATTTGCGACCACTGAATAATTCGTTCCACGCGAGCCGCTGATCGGCATTGACACCTTGCAACGACGCCATCGTTAGCGGTTCCCCTTGATCCGGACCGGGACCCATCGCACGCACGGTCGATGCAAACAGTTTGCCGTCGTCGCTATGGCATTCGGTGCATCCGGTGATACCCAACGACCATCCGGCAGGTCGAACATTGTGTGCCAGCGGCCACTGCACCATCTGCACGCCCGACAACTCCGCCGCGTCGATCTGTTTCAATGTTTTTTCTTCGTCGCCTCTGGTGTAAACGTGTCCGGCGGAGACGTAAACGACTTGCTCTGCCTTCAATTCTTCTTCTAAAGCCTCGATCGCGGCAGACACCTTTTCGGCGAACAATTCGGCACCCTTTGCGGCTTGCTTGGCATCCGCTTTCGTCCGGTCGGCGTCAGTCCATTCTTCCTCGGGAACTCGCGCACAGTCCTCGCCCAAGACTTCTTTCAAATCGGAACTGCTGAGTTTGGGGCGGACCAATTCTTCGACAAAATCTTTGCGAACTCGCAACGTCCGTCGCGTCAATTCGTACACCTGCTCGGGCGAAATCGGCTCGATGACACCATCGGACAGTTTGCCCCAATAAGCGGGCCACATCGCCCGGTGCGGGGTGACCTTGCCATTGGGCTGCTTGGAATAAACTGGGCCCTGGATGATCGGCAACTCGGTTCCCGATCGGTGGCCTTTGTCGCCCAGACCGTGTGCCAACGATGTCATGATCCGCAAGGCTTGCTCACGCGGAGCCGGACCCGAATGGCATGCCGTGCAGGAGAGTTTCTCGAAGTGGATCGGTGGCAACCCCGCGTGCATTGGCTGGGGTGAACCGAGTCGTCCGGCGCGTCTCATCAAATCACCGTGGACAGGATCGGAATGGTCACCCGTCGTTTCTCCGCCTGCTGGATCATCAGCGTGTTGGGCGCCCAAATGGCAACCTGCGCACGAAAGTGTTGCCACGGGATGCCCACTTGGGTTTTTCTCGCCGGGAAACCCGCGAACGATGTGGTGATCAATCCCGTTGCGGTGACAATCGACGCAAGCCATTCCGGCTCGCAAATGAACGTCTTCGTCGTGGATCCATCGTGGCTCGACCCCCTGTTCATCGACCGTCCGTTGGCTATGGCACTGATAACAGGCATTGCTGTCGGGATGGCGGATCAAATCCATGAACACGGTGCCATCGGGAGCGAACCGTCTCGCGTCATACGCCACCTTGGGCAGCTTTTCTTTGACCGATTCGTCAGCCGGATCCGAACCATCTTTGATTCGCGAAACGTTGCCGTCGATGGTTCCCAATCGTAAACCGGCGGTCGCTGCCCAAGCAAAATTCTCGTCGGCGATTTGATCGCGACGTTGGTTGAAATCGTAAACGCCCGGTTTGGAGTGACAGATCATGCAATCGACATCCAACGGACCGGCCAGACTCCAACGCGACGTCGTCGGATCGGTTTGCTCGTCACCGGCAGATTCGTTGTCACCGTCTGCTGTGTTGCCGCCTTCGTTGTCACCGTCTGCTGGGTCGCCATCTGCTGGGTCACCGTCTGCCGGGTCACCGTCATCATTCGGGTCCGCTTTGTCGGTTGCCGCGGCCACACCGCCACCCGGGATGCGACCGCCGAACTGCCTGGTCATCTCGAATGTTGTCAGGCCCAGATCGCGTGGATCAAACGTGTGCGACCAGTCACGATACGAAAGGGGCAATTGGGTACCGGTCCGAGTGTCGGTCCAAATCCACGGTTCGCCTTCGCGTCCCGCGGTCGCGTCGGGATCAAACGCGTTGAAGTGCCAGCCGTGTGAAATGGTCTCGTAGTCGTGACATCGACCGCAAGTTTTGATCGATGAATAGGGTTGATCCGACTCGGGTGTGATTTTGCGATTGTTGGCGTCGTACAGGTCGATGTGGTGCAAAAAGTTGGCATCGCTATCGCTGTGAGCAAACTTGGACGCATCCACCGCTGTCACCTGCGTCGGACGCAGCGCCGTGATCATCGAAATCATCACGACAGTCGCCACCCAAAATAGCGGTCGAAACCGAGTGGACCGAGCAAACAGACAAAGAGCCGAATCGTAAAAATGCATTTCGCTCTCGAAATGGACGTTTTGTTACAAATTTCAGGCGTCAGCAGTATTCGCGAACGTGCCGACTCGCCCCATTCACTGATCACCAAGGAAAGATCATACTTTGATGTGACGTGGGGAAGCGACTGACCGAGTCAAAAACCACGCCACAATCCAACTATAACTTCCAAACATTCGGAGACGAAGACGATGGGCCGCACTGGAGTGATCACTTTTAAGGGGAATCCCATGACATTGGCCGGCGACGATCTCGCTGTCGGTTCATCGGCTCCTGATTTCACCCTGCACTATGCCGAAAACGGCCTGCAGGCGCTGACGCTCGATGACCTCAAGGGCAAGCCCAGCATCATCAGCATCGTGCCGAGTTTGGACACACCCACTTGTGCCGTGCAAACAAAACGCTTCAACAGCGAACTGGCATCGCTGGGTGACAAGGTCAATTGCGTGACCGTCAGCCGCGACTTGCCGTTCGCACAGGCGAGATTCTGTGGTGCCGAAGACATCAAGATGCGGACCGCCAGCGACTACCAAACGCATGATTTCGGTAACGATTACGGCGTAACGATTGACGAACTGAAACTGTTGACACGAGCAGTCGTGGTTTTGGACGCCGAAGGCAAAGTCGCGTACAAGGAAATTGTCGCGGAAGTTACCGAAGAACCTGATTACGACGCCGCGATGGCCGCATTACGGATGCTGGTCTAGCAAACGCCGCTCC
This sequence comes from Pirellulaceae bacterium, assembly GCA_013002105.1. The sequence goes on from JABDKS010000828.1 coordinate 4,955, forward strand.
GTTACCCAACTCGTAGGCCAGGACCTGTCCTGGCGTTACAAATAAACCGTTTGGATGTGTCGCCAGAACAGGACCTGGCGGACACTGTTTGTTACGATCCGACTATGAATCTGTCGTCTGATCCTATCGTCGTTGCCGCGCTGTATCGCTTCGTCACGCTCGATGATTATGCGTCGCTGCGTGACCCGATTCTTGCCGTGATGCAGCGGGCGGCGGTTCGTGGTTCGCTATTGTTGGCGGCCGAAGGAATCAATGGCACGGTGGCGGGATCGCGGCAAGGCATTGACCAGGTATTGGCTTACCTGCGATCGGATCCCCGGCTGACGTCGCTGGAAGTCAAAGAGTCGCTTTGCGAGGAAATGCCATTCAAGCGGACGCGGGTACGGTTAAAAAAAGAAATCGTCACGATGGGTGTCCAGGGAATTGACCCCAACGACGCCGTCGGCACCTACGTCGATCCCAAAGATTGGAATCATTTGATATCCGATCCCGACGTCACGGTGATCGATACGCGAAACGATTACGAAGTTGCGATTGGAACATTTCGCGGGGCTCAGAATCCCGATACGCATACGTTTCGTGAATTTCCCGAATACGTCGACACGCACCTGGATCCGCACGAGCACAAGAAGGTGGCGATGTTTTGCACCGGTGGTATCCGTTGCGAAAAATCGACTGCCTTGTTGAAGGCCAAAGGATTTGATCAGGTGTACCACCTGCGTGGCGGGATCCTGAAATACTTGGAGCAGGTGCCCGCGGAAGAATCACTTTGGGAAGGCGACTGTTTTGTCTTTGACCAACGCGTCGCCGTCGGTCACGCACTGGAAGAATCCGAACACGAAATGTGCTTTGCCTGCGGCTGGCCGGTCAGTGAAGAAGACCGGCAGCATGCGGATTATCTGGCCGGTGTTCATTGTGCCCGCTGCGTCGATCGGCTCACCGAGTCGCAGCGGCAGCGGTTTGCCGAGCGGCAGCGACAAATCCAAGCCGAGCGGCAGCGACAAATCCAAGCCGAGCGGCAGCGACAAATCCAAGCCGAGCGGCAGCGACAAATCGAAGCCGAGCGGCAGCGACAAATCGAAGCCGAGCGGCAGCGACAGAACAGTGGCCAGAGCCACGATGGGGCAGACCACCGCACCGATCCGGTCTAAATCGTCGATTCGGGACTGACGCGTCGTGCCCTGGCCGAAATTGGGCTCGTTTCGCTAGAATGGGACGTATCGAACAAAAAACCCCTCCAACGAGCATTGGAACAGGAAGCTCCCTATGGCGACCAAAAACGTGGATCCGATTGATTTTAAGATTTTGCCGGAAGACCAGGACGAAGATAGTTTTGTCAGCATTTGGAATATCGCATCGGCGACTTGCAGTGGCGACCAAGAAAAGACGCGGGCGTTGGCTGCCAAACTTTTGAATTTCTTGTGCAAACGTGATTGCGATTTCGTCGTCATCAGCCCGGCCGATTCCGAGTTTTTGGATCAGAAATTCGAGGCCGAAAACAAGTTGCTGTACGACTGGAAACCCGAAAGCGAATACGTCGACATCCTGTCACAGCACGCCGAAGTTCCGGCCAAGGCTTTCATGTCGTTTTTGACCACGCACAAGTTCAGCCCGGTGACCAAGTACAACCCGCGACGAGCCGATCGCGTCGAATGGTTCAACGAACGGTGGTGTGTAGGTTGATTCAGGCACCCGCTTGCTGCAATCGCCTCGTGTCGTTGTCCATTCTTTGATGGCAACTATCGAGGCTTTTTTTGTGCGCAGCTGCAGTGGATATTGCCAAAGAACCCCGTGTCGGAGGATTTTCAACACGATCCACTACCGCATGGCCAATGTATAGGAAGCGTTCGTGCAAACTGTCACAAAGTGTTTGTGAAATGAAACACTTTGTTTTTACAGTTTCCTGACGAGTTTCCGTGTTCGTCGGTTGTCAAAACATCCTACAGTGAAGGCCTCTTCTCACTGTTCATGGGGTCGCATACGGATCCCCATGTGCTGCTCTTCTCGTCAAAACAGGAGCCGTAGCGATGCTTGTCATGGAACTCTCTTTGATCGCAATTGGATTGGCCACGGTGTATGCCAATCAACATCGACATGGAATGACCTTCAGTGTGTCGATCTTCTTTTACCTCAGTGCGTTATTACTAGGCTCGTTTTGGCTGGTTGCTTGCGGGACGGCGTGCTTGGTTTTTGGCTCGATCGAAGCGATGGTAAAGCTGAAGCCGTCAATTCGAATATTGGTTTTGTCGCTGTTAGTGGCCGCGGTCCTGACACCACTGTCGGTCACACAATGGCTAGAACGGACCTCGGATGCATCCGATACCAATCACCAATCGACGGCACCAACGTTCAAAACCGCCCCCGTGTCCTCCAGCGAGCTGAAATTCATGGTGCGTTTGGATGGGATCCCCGAACTCTCCAGCCTTGGTTTAAATGTCCGCAGGCAGAACTCACAACGATTTGCCCCCGCCAGCATCTCCACGCCGGAAATCCGCGCCCAAGGTGTGATTCATCTCGTCTCCGATTCGTCCGGGCGTACGTCACCCCCATCCGGCGCGATCTCGCCCATGATCAAGGTACATTGGACGGGAATGATCCAGGCCACCGACGTCTGCCAGGGTTGTTGCCCACAACCAAAAGTGCGGTTGAATGATTCGGTCCCACAAGGTCAATTGATAGAGGCAATGAAGCCTTCATCGACGCAACCGACCGCTCCTGTGCAGTTGATTGCGAATGTGAATTAGGTCGACGGATCGACCATGTGTTTTGTGCGTAACGTTGTCAGGCAGCGTATCGGTGGTCGCTTATTTGCGGTGCTAACCCCGATACAATCACGGTGCAACGGACGCTCCAGTGTCGTCGTTCAACGAGCTTGCTTGTTGAACGCACGACATTTTTTTTTGACATTGGACACGGCTTCGAGGAATCCTGTTTTGACGATCTTGGTTAATGCCTATTCGACACGACTGGATGCCGTCGAACCCACGTTTGAACACGATTTACTCGGTCATCGCGACTACACCGATCCAGAACTGTCCGAACATCTTCACGGTTTCATCGGATATGTGCTCGATGGCGGCAAACGTGACATGTCGTCGACCCTTTACGCCATCATGCGGCACATCGAACGGGTTCATCATCACTACAGCTTCGAGATCGACAAAGAACAACTCGAACCGATGTCCGACTGGGGATGGGAATCCAACGCAATCTTTTATTTGCCCGATGGGACTGTGCGAGATCCGTCCGGCGCCGTTCTAGTGGATCCCGATACGGGCGAGCCTGCCGAGGAAGCGGAGATTCCCTTCCCAAGCGACGCACGCGAACGAAAACTGCGCAGCGAATCTCAATTGGTCCAATTGGGGGTGCATACGCCGGAAACTTTGCCACCGGTGATCGGTGAACAAGAGGTGTTATTGCGAGCGGCCGACGATGTGGCATGGCGAGCGATCGCTTTGTTTATCGTTGCCGTTCGCGCCGAGTCTCTTGCATCCAATCGCCCAATCCCATTGTCGGTGCTAAAAGAAAAGTCGCCGATGGCGTTCGAGGCGGTCACCGAGATCGAAATGGAGTTCTTGAAATCCGAAGATCCCGACCAACAGGTGGTCGTCAACATGGCCTGGCGATACGAGGCGTTGTATGTCCTGCAATGGGCGTTGGGTTTTCACGACGATCTGAAATTGGCCGACGAAATTTGTAACGTCCCCGCGGTCGCTCAAGCCATGGTGGACCGCGGCGATCGCCAAATCGTGCAAATGGCCCAACTTCGTCCGACCGCTCAGATCCTGGACGCGCTGGACTGGAATCAACGTTCACTATGGGCGGCTCGGCAGGCGCGATTGAACGATTCCGACCCGCCGGCCAACTTGGATGGCGGCGTCTTGGTCGAACGACAACACGCATTGAACTGGTTGGTCCGGCTGGAAAACGCCGAGTGGGATGAAGTCGATACACCGAGTTGATGCTAACTACAACCGCTCACCCGTAACCATGCTTATTGATTGGACGTCGATGGTCGGTTGCTAGACGAATCAATCGGTGTCGGCTCCGATGACAATTCTCGCTGCCCGTCCGCGATTGGCTCTTCGAGCGATTCTGAATCGTCATCGCTGGACGTCAACCATCCGCGAACACCACGCCATGCTTTACCGATCATCCGACCGGTAATCAATTCTTCGGTCCAGGTCTCACGTTCGTCGGCAAAGTTTTGCCAAACGGCATCCAGATAGGGCGTCGACGCTTGCGATAGCGTGGCATACAGTCCGTGCTCGCTGATCTCGTCCAGTGCGTCGCTGTAATGACCGACAATGTGCTGATCAAACAGGTTGCTGGCCACCGAAACGGATGACAGCGCGCCGCGCGTTGTCAATGAAATCCGGTTCATGGCAAACATCGTCATCGTGGTGCTGACGTCCCACAGCCCCACGTCCGCTTCGGTGGCTGCCGATTCCATCTCCTGCCACATTCGCGCCACCTCGCTCTGCGGCATCAGCTTGCGTGGATCCACGTTGCTGATCTCTTCGCTCAGTTGTGCGATCGTTGTCGTGATTCCCGTGATGCTGATCGGCGGTGTATCCATCGCGTCGGCAGCACGATTGCTTGTTTTCTGTAACGCATTGACCAGATCGTTGACATGATCGATGCTCGATTCGGCGTCGATGATGCCTTCGCGTTTTAGCTCCTCGCTAAGCTCCTTCAAATATTGGCTGGAGCCGTAGGCCAAATCGCTGAACACGGCCAAGACCGTGATGGGAGACAAGTGCAGTGTGGCCGCACCGGCAACATCCAATAAACCGCCAACCGCCTTTTGGGCCAATTGACCCTCGGCCGTGGTCTCGCCGTCGTCGTTTGTTGTCACACCACCAACATCGTGGACCATCATGTCCAAGGCTTGCTGGACAAAAACCGTATAGCTCCGCGACGTACGGAAGACGCTGGGAATCACCCGCGCGGCTGTTTCGTTGACCAGGCCGCCCACCACCGCCGATGCACTCCGGGCCGTACGTTCAGGAAGCGTTAGGCCATAGGTCAACAAGCCCAGTAACGATCCGTCATCACTTGGTGGAACCGCCGAATTGTCCGTCCCTGTCATGTTTGTCGGCGGTTGGATCTCGCGTTCGGCTCCCGCTCGGTCTGTCGACTGGTGTGGTGGTTGCGAATCGTGAGGAAGACGCGTCATCCTTGAATCCTTCGTGAATACTGTTCTGACAAAATAGGGACTGGTGATGTGAGCCAACGGCGCAAGTGCGTTTGAAATGTCTCGTAGGCCAGTCATGTAGGCCAGGACCTGTCCTGGCAAAGGCGCGCCAGGACAGGTCCTGGCCTACGATCAACCAATAACAATGAAAAAACGGCAAGAAAAAGCGTGAGAACGTGTGTCACGAACCGTTACGCCCGATGAATGCTGGGCATATTGACGCCGGCCCCCGTTTTTCCTCGTGCAAATCCGGACTATTTCAGTGGCACCGAACCACTTAACCGAACCGTGTTGTCACCTACGATTTCACCCACCGCGATGACTTCGGATTGATCCGCGGGCTGACTGCCGCCCTCTGCCGGAGCAACTTTGATCGCCGTCCCGTCTGACAACGTGATTGTCTCCGCGTCGGCACTGTACGTCCCGGTCATCAGTACTCCGTCGGTCGGTCGCTTCGAGTATTTCATCCATTGCGTCACGGTACTGGCACCAAAAAGGTTCAACAGCGACGATTCTTTGACGGAAGTCAAAAGGTCTGTCACGGCCGCACTTTGATCGGCGTCGGCGAACGTCCCCACTTTGGAAAGCTGAACGTACGTTTGCGCGATATCACGCTTGGTGCCTTCGCCCGCCGCCTGCTTGGCGATCAGACCTTGAACGGCCTGGTCAGCGTCGCCAATCGCCGTGGTCAATTCGGATGAATCCGCTGCTGCGGGTGCTGTCGCAGGAGGAATCTCGGGGGCAGCGATTTCAGGCATACTCAATTCAGGTTCAGGTGTCGCGGGCTCAGGTTCAGGTGTCGCGGGCTCAGGTTCAGGCGTACTGCGATCAACCACCGCGGGATCAGCCAATTCAGGTGCAGCCAAATCGTCCTCCGGCATTGTTGGTTGGCCCGTTGGCACATCGTCATCTGCAGCCCCCGGTCCGAATGGATCATCGCCTGCCACACCGGTGTCGGCGGATCCGTCGCTGCTGGTTGTTTCATCGACCGACGGTGTCGCGGGCGCGTCCGAAAACGGATCGATCGGGTCAGTCGCCGGGCTTGCGCCCGCTCCCGGCAAGGAAAAGCCGGAGTTTGCATCGGTCGTCTCAGGTGATGGAGCGTCCAGCGGTTCGGGCGCCATCAAAGTATCCGGAGCGTCCAATTCGCCGATTGTCACGGGTTCCAGATTGTCTGCCGCAGGTAACGCCGGTAGACCGGTGTCCGCGTCGTCCGGTTGCATATCTTCGACCAAATCGGCAATGTCGCTGCCCGGTGCAACCAAAGAACTGGATCCTTGTCGCGCATTGTTCTGCAGCGAGGAACCAAACGCACGCGGAGGGTTGCGGGGGGAAGGCCCCACATCGGAAGCCACGACTGATGGTTTGCCGGCACTGCTGTAGGTGCCGTCGAACGGATAAAAACCAAGGTTCGGTGCTTTACCGGCGACCAAGAGAATACCACCGGCCAGCGGCAATGCGATCAACGGACCCAACGCGATTCCGCCGAGAGTACGAAGCGGCGAACTTTTCTTGGCACTGGCAGACTTTCGTTTCCGAACTTTCAACGGTTGCACATCGTTGCTGATTCCGACGTCGGAGTAGTCCTCCATTGGATCTTCTTCGACCAACAACGGACCTTGCGAATCGCCATCGGCATGTTCGTCAGCATCCGCGTCGTATGCATCCTCGTCGTACGCGTCGTCACTATCGACCGACGATGCGACGGCACCTTTGCTCGCGCCTTCTTGGTCTACCCACGTATCCAAGATCACCGTCTTGTCGTCATCGTAATCTCCGTCCGCTTCATTCTCGGCATCGGCGATATCGTCATCCGAAAAACCCTCTTCAAACGCGTTTAAGTCTTCCGCATCGTATTGCTCGTCGGAGTCGGCCAATGGACCGCCATCCAAAATCACCGCCGGGTCATCCAGTTCATCTAAGTCAGCGATGTCGCTCAAGTCGTTTTCGTCGTCGCTGACATCGGCAATCCCCAAAGCGGCATCGCCAACCGACGGAGCCGTAAAGAAAGGATTGTCATCGGCAAGTCCCGGGTCACCCGGCACATTGGCCGCGGCGCGGGCCGGCGACTGCGAAAGGATCAACGGTTGACCATCACCGTCCATCAAATTGACAACCGGCGGCAGTTGCTGAACGATCTCTTCGACCGGAAAGGTCTCGCGGCACAGCGGGCACTGAGCGTAGGCGCCGCTGGGAATTTGATCGGTCGGAATCCTGATGGATTCGGTACATCGAGGGCAGTTCGTGGTAATCATGTGTCACCTGAGAGTCGATTCTTTTACGGGTCTCACGATTGTAACCGCTGATGACCGGTAGATTAGGGCTCTAAATCGATCGTGGCAGGGCGTTTTTCTGTGACGAACGTCCCAAATCGGTCGAACCTCCCGCGAATCAAAGACCGTACAGTGGACGTAATTTCGTGTTTAGATAGCGAATCAGATGCTCCGCACTCAGATCCGATCCCGTCGCGCGATGAACCAATTCGTTTCCGCCATAGCACTGCCCCCAGCGGTGAACGTTCTGACGCAACCATTGCAGCAGTGGCTCGAACTCGCCTTTGGCAAACATCGCGTCCAGAGAGCCCAGATCCTGATCGGCTTTGTCGTAAAGCTGAGCGCTGACCAAATTTCCGAGCGTGTAGGTGGGAAAATAACCAAACAGTCCGGCGCTCCAATGGACGTCTTGCAAAACACCCTCGGCGTCCGATGGTGGGACAATGCCCAAATCATTCTCGTACCGGTCATTCCACGCTTGGGGTAATTGGTCAACCGACAGCGTCCCGGCAATCAATTGTCGTTCCAGATCAAAACGGATCAGAATGTGCAGGTTGTACGTTGCCTCGTCGGCTTCCACCCGAATCAAACTCGGCTCGACCGTGTTGACGGCGAAATAGAATTCATCCAAAGACGTGTCTGCCAATGCAGATGCAAACGTCCGCTGCGCGTCTTGGTAGATCCAATCCCAAAACGGTCGACCGCGTCCCACCTGATTCTCCCACATTCGCGACTGTGATTCATGGATTCCCAGTGACGTGTACGTTCCCGGCGGCAACCCAAACCAGTCATCCGTGCGAAGGCCTTGTTCGTACATCCCATGACCGACTTCGTGCAACGTCCCGAA
>JABDKS010000831.1 GCA_013002105.1 Pirellulaceae bacterium
GTCAAAAAGATTGGGCCGAACTCGCGTAATTTGCAGACTACCCATATTCAAAATCCGCAGATATCAATCTCTTGACGCTTCGAGTCCCTCCTAAGGTACTTGAAGTCTGATCAGGACTTAGGGAAGCATTCCCTAAGTCCTTTTTTCATACGCCAGCGAGGGGGGGCACTACGGCACTCGTGTTGGATTCGTGTCGCGCGTCCAGAGCGCCGGTCATCGATTTCATAGCGACTGTCCGATTCAAACCGGTCGAAGCGTGCCTTGCTCGTAACTGCTCGCGCCGGCGACTCCAACCTTCCGCTTGTAGGCTGGGATCGCAGCTGACTCTGCAACATTTCGCGCCCAGTGACTTTGCGGAACGGTCGTCACTGGGAAGTTTGAGCACAAATGCGGCGGTGATTGCATGTGCGCGTCGGCGGCGATTGGTCGGCAGTTGAGCGTTTCCTCAACCGTCGTGCCGATTGCGGTTGGAGATGATCGCGATCGGCTGAAGCCGCGTCCAAATCAAATAAATGGAATCAATTGCTTTGCTGACGGCCCAGCAACTCTGCCAGAATTTTCGCGTCTTGCTGATCCTTGTCACGACCAGTTGCCAGCTTGTTGACGTGCAGATGGCGAAGTCCAATCACTGCGATCGACACTCCATCCAGCTCGACTGTCATTCGATTTTTCCAGGCATCGTCGAATTTGACGCCGCTGATCGATGTGAGAATGTCGATCCGTTGGGGTGGGACGCCCATCTGGTACACGACATCCGGCGTATGAAAATCGCCGACCGAAACCTTTTCAAGCGGTGCCCCGAATCGCTCGAGCGCCGTCCAGACGCGACCCGCGTTCAATTCGGTCGGCCTCACCCAAAAATCAATGTCCCCTGTTGCGCGAGGGCAACCGTGCGCGGCCATCGCGTAGGCACCAATCAACAAGTACTCAGCTCCGGCCTCGCCGAACGCGGACAACATGTCTCTGAAATTCTCGTTCAGCATCTTCGCGCAACTTTGGTGCCAGTGCCCAACAACTTCGCGTGATCAGCCACACCATCGCCAATCGCTCAGCGGGCGTCGCGTCAGCTACGATGCCGCGGTCGTCTTCCTCGATAAGTGTCAATTTTTGATCGACTTCATAGCCGATTCGAGTGTTTCCTTCCATGCATCCATTATACACGCGATATCGCCGCTGTCTGAATGATACCTGGATCGAGTAGTTTCAAAGTAGAGTTCCCCATGGCATGAGAGTCTAGCGACCACGCGTCCGGAACAAACTGCGGTTTCGTGCCAGCTTGCCGGGCAGGTGGGGCAAAACAGGGAGCGCTGCTGGCAATACACGGTCAAATCGGGTTCAATGCGAAAGCAGTAAAATGACCGGCTCAAATTGTTAAGGTCAATGCTTTTGCAGTGCGAACGAAGTGCTTCCCAAATACCGATGTTGGGGATTCAAAATCAGGTGGCCGCAAGGCTGTGAGGGTTCGAGTCTCTCCTTCGGTACTTGATGTCTGACAAGGACTTAGGGAAACATTCCCTAAGTCCTTTTTTCATACGCCGAATTTGAATCCGGCGCCGCCTTGGGTTTGGATTTGATTTGATTCGATTGTCACGACACCCCGTCGAGACAATGATTTCTGCAAGTACGGTTCCTGCAGCTTTGGAATCAGAGGGCTCATCTTCGTCGTGACCACAAGTCGAGTGCCTTTTTCGTTCGCTTCCGCTACGGCGGCTGCTCACTCAATCGGTCGATGTGTCTGCAATCAAATCGACGTAGTCCGTGATCGCTCGGCCGAGTCGTTCCTCAAACTTCGCGATCAGCGCGGTGCCGAAGGCGCCACGAATTCCCCCAGCGCCAAAGTTTGGCCTTGAATTGTCGCCCTAAGATTCCTACCAATGGTTGATCACAGCGATCCGATTAACGTTCACGTGACCCCTGTTCGCTGGCATATTTGGACCACGGTATTAATGCATTGGTCCGATCAGGTTTTATGGTTGGCCAATGAGTGCCTGGGGCCGCGAAGTGAGGTTTACGAACTTCGAGCCCGCAGTATGCGCACGCAAGCTGG
>JABDKS010000855.1 GCA_013002105.1 Pirellulaceae bacterium
ATTCAAGACTGCCATATTCCAAACTGTCATGAACATTCGGGCCGCTGGGACGGTCGTTTGACTTCCTCGAGAATCTGCCCGCCCCGATCGACCTGAAGACCCGAGTGAATTCATGCGAATCTTGTTAGACGAAAGCCAATTGCACGACGGCGTCGAGCGTCTTGCTAGCGAAATCGACTCGCACTACGGCAGCAAGCATCCGCTGACGGTGATTGCGGTGATGACGGGCAGCTTGGTGTTGTTTGCCGATTTGATTCGCCGATTGTCGATGCCGCAACGAGTCGGTGTGATTCAAGCGTCCAGCTATCGCGGCGGGATGAAGTCGGGTGATTTGACGGTCGACTCCAACATGCTGATTGACGTCAAGAATCGGGACGTGCTGTTGGTGGACGATATTTTCGACACGGGCAAGACGCTCGATCGGCTGACGGGATTGCTGCTTGAAATGGGGGCGACATCGGCCAAGACGGCGGTGTTGTTGCACAAACAGCGGCAACATGATGTCGAAATTCGTCCCGACTTTGTCGCTTTCGAGATTCCGGATGAATTTGTGGTCGGATACGGATTAGATTATTTGGATATGTATCGAAATCTTCCCTATCTGGGCATACTCGAGCCCGCGGAAATTGAAGCTACGGCGGCGGAAGCAAAATCGTGAACTCGCGTTTGAGAGTGCTGTTGATCGGACGCCGATTTTGGCCTCACGGTTCCATCGATTCGGCCGGCCATCTGATCCAGCTTGCCTGCGGACTTCATCGACGCGGCGTTCACGTCGAAGTCCTCACGCCGCGATATGCGTCGTCTTGGAACGAAGATTTTTGTTTTCGCGAGATTCGTGTGCATCGTCCCGCGTCGGCACCACGAAGCGATTGGTCGATGGGCCGATATATGCGGCAAATGTCTAATTGGATGCGGGTCTCAGCAAAGTCGTTTGATTTGCTGTTGGTCGATTCGGTCCGCGAAGAGTCGATTGCTGCAATCGAGACAGCACGAGAAATCGGATCGGCCACGGTTTTGCGTGCTGCCGGATTTGGCGAGCAGGGTGACATCGATTGGTGGGAAACATCTCGTGCGGCACGGCGGTGTCTTGGGTTTGCCAAGACCGCCGATCAGATCATCGCCGATGGTGCCGCAAGCCACCGCGCCTTACTCAGCCGTGGTTTTGTGCCGTCAAGAGTTCGCCGCATCGATACCGGATTTGAACCTGCGCCGAATCCAGCGGTTGCTGATCGCGTCGCTGGTCGACGGGCTTTGGCATCGATTAATAGCGATTTTCAGGCGCCGCCGGATCACCCCGTTGCAGTCTGTGTCGGTTCGATGGAACGGGATTGCGGGATGGAGATCCTGATCGAATCCGCTCGTCATTTGGTTGCACGGTATCCCAACTTGCATCTTTGGTTCATCGGTGACGGGTCGCAACGAGACAGTTTCTATGAGACGTTGCGTGGCGACGGTGTGCGAGCATCCATCGTGATGCCGGGATCGTTTGCTGATCTGGGCGATGTTTATGCGGCCGCTGATTTGTTTGTTCAGTTGGGCGACTGCGGATTGGAGTACCAATTGCCCAAAGCACTATCGTCCGAGTTGCCCGTCGTGGTGATCGACAGTGATGCCAGCCGGGAGTTGATTGATGGAAAATTGACATCCCGATCGTCTGGCACCATGGTTGGTGGTCAAGTCGAACGTGGCGAGCAAGTCAGTCAGCCGCAGAAACCAAGTGAAGTGCAGGAATCGCTGGAGCATTGGTTCCAAGGCGGCAACGGCAAATCGTTTCGTACCGCCATGCGATCGGCATTGGATGATTTGTCGGCCAGTCGGGAGCGGGCCGCCCGACTACGACGCCAGTTGGTTCGCCGACGTTCGCAAAGCGAAACGATCGACGATTACGTGCGACTGCTGGAACAGGTCATGCAAAATCGACTGGGCAATTCGCACGGTCCGTCGATTGGAGCCGTGTCATGACGCTTCGAATCGCGTTGATCATTCCCACAATGGATCGCGGTGGCGCAGAAAAACAGCTCAGTCTGCTGGCACGCCATCTACCGCGAGATCGGTTCGATGTACATGTGATTTTGTTGACACGAGAGGGTCCGCGAAGTCAGGAGCTGCGCGACGCGGGAATCCCGGTGACTGTGATCGGCAAGCGATTCAAAGTCGATCCGTCGGCGTTGTTTCGGTTACGACGTGAGATCCAGAAGATTGCACCGGATGTTGTTCACACTTGGATTTTTGCCGCGAACAGTTTCGGTCGCGTCGCGGCGCGGATGGCGGGCGTCAAACGCATCATCGCCAGCGAACGATGCGTGGACCCTTGGAAAACCACCGCCCATTTTATGATTGATCGGCGGCTAGCCAATTTTACCGAAGCGATTACGACGAACAGTACCTGTGTGCGAGATTTCTATGCAGGTCATGGTATTGACCCGGAACTGTTTCGGATCATTCCTAATGGGATCGAGCCACGTTGTGTCGCAGAGATCGATCGCGAGGAAGCATTTGGGCGACTGGAGGTTCACGCCAATCGCAAATTGATTCTTGCGGTCGGCCGGCTGTGGCCTCAGAAACGGTATCGGGATTTGATTTGGGCGGCCGAGTTGTTGGCTTCGATGAGGACTGACACGACCCTGGTGATTTTGGGTGACGGTCCGCAACGCGGCGAACTGCTTCGACACCGAGACGCGGTAACGACCCCCGACCATGTTCGGTTTGCCGGCAGCCGCGATGATGTCGCCCAATTATTGCCGCACGCCGATGCGTTCTGGATCGGCAGCGAATACGAGGGCCAAAGCAATTCGGTGATCGAAGCGATGCAGGCGGGTGTACCGGTGATTGCGTCAGACATTGCTGCGAATCGCGATTTGGTGGTTCACGAGCAAACCGGCCGCTTGGTTCCGTTGGGCGATCGCGCAGATTTTGCTCGTCAAACGCACGATTTGTTGGAGAATCCCGAGGTTTCCGAGCAACTTGCGGCGACCGCGAGAGAGCGGATCGCGACCGAATTCACGGTCCAGGCGATGACTGATAAACATGCCGATCTTTACGAAAACGGCCCTATTTTGCCAGCAAAAAGTGATAAACAGTTCCGCTCGTAACGATCAGAGCATGTATGGGTCGATGAATTTCTTGCCAAACATTCGTTTTGGCTCAAAAACGCGTTGAGCAACGTTCATCCACGGATACCATCGGATGCGTGGACGAATCGTGGCTGGACTGGTCGCGGTGTTGGATCCCCCGGATGCACCGTCGCCGGTCGCACCTGTGGCGATGTGTTCACTCCCCCCTGATTTGCCCCCGATTTTCGCCCCCTGCAGCAATCAACGAATGGATATGAGCGAAACTAGACCATCAGCAATCGACGAAGTCGACTTGATGTTGGCCAATGCACGCTTGCGAGACGAGCTTGAGCCATACCGCGACGAGTCGATTGATGACCCGTCGGTCAATCGTATGCCGCTGCAGACCGAAAACGAGTACTTGGCATCGATGCTGGCGTGGGAGCGTGCCCCAGCGCTTCCCATATCGTGTTGGTTTTCGCCCCCGTTGCAGTTGCCCCCGCCTGATTCGCTGAGCGATGACGATCTGACGCTGCAACTAAACGACACGATCCAGCGTCTTTATGACAAGCACGTGTTTCTGAGGTTCACCGACCACCTGTGTGACCGCGATCTTTACAAGATCATCTATCGGGACATTTTGCCGAGCTGCGAGAAAAAGGTCGATGTCCCTGGCAAGTCACTTGAGTGGCGATGTGTCGAAGACGATGACACATGGTTGCGATACTACGCCGGTGCGGTGGATCGTCGACGGTTCCAAGAGGAGCACGACATTGATCTGCCGCCCAGCGAAGAGCCGAAGTACAAACGCGAGTTTCCTCGCCGCTAGCGTCGCGACCAAACCGAAATCTGACTCCGGGTATCTGGCATTCTCCAAGGATTTGGCGAGCTAGAAAAATCTGGTGACACATGGTTTCACGGGCGTTGTCTAACCGCGTCGATATCGCCACATACAGGCCAAGGCCGCGACGCCGTCACGCCAGCCAATCTTCTTGCCTTCGTCATAGCTGCGGCAATCGTAATTCGTTGGCACTTCGATAATCCGTGCTTTGCGGGCCGCAATCTTGGCCGTGATCTCTGGTTCAAATCCGAACCGGCACTCTTTCAGCGGAATGCTTCGGATCAGGTCTCCGCGAAACGCTTTGTGGCACGTTTCCATGTCGGTTAATTTTAAGCCGGTCAACGCGTTGCTGGTGGTTGTCAGCGCCCAGTTTCCAAAGCGGTGCATCAGCGAGGGATCCGCAATTTCGCCCAAGTACCGCGAACCGTAAACAACATCGGCTTCGCCATCAATGATCGGTCGGATCACGCTCAGCAGATCTGCTGGGTCATATTCCAGATCGGCATCTTGGATCGCAACGACCTTTCCACGACTATGTTTGATCGCCAAGCGAACCGCTGATCCTTTACCGCGATTTTTGCGTCGGCAGATAATCTTTCGATCATTGCGTACAGGCAAACTTGATAGCCACTCTCGAGTGCCGTCGGTACTACCGTCATCGACGATAACTACCTGCGTTCGTGGCGGCATGCACTCGTCAATTCGCGTCAAAACCTTTGGCAGTGTGTCCCGTTCGTTGAAAACGGGGACCATAATGGTCAGATCATAGAGGGCCAGTGGGCAGACGTTGTCAGCGGCGTCCATCGCGTCGGACAGGAGGTCCAACGTTTGATTCACATCACGGACGATGTCGTGGTGGATTTCGTTTTTAATGCGTTGGTCGACAGAATCGCCGTTGGACTCGGTAGCGAGTGAGACGAAATCCGGTGGATGGGAATCGGGCATGGTGCGGAACTTGATGGGGGACTGAGCGATGTCACAAGCAGCCCGTGCGTGAACCTGGCTTCTGGCGAGGCAAGGTCCAAGCAAGTCTTGGTCAAGCTTGGCGGGTGAAAGGTGGCAAACGTGGCATTGAATCGCCACGTCCCCTATCGGCATGCAGATTGTGCAGATTGTGCCGGTTTTCCCTCAGGTTCCCTCGAAACGGGACTTTGCTCTAACCTATGCGACCGTGATACGACCCGCGACACTGATTTCTCTTCGACCCCGCCGAGTGCACGCTCCCTATGGATTTATTGCTCTATCTTGCGATCGTTCCCGCGTTGGGCGTCACGGCACAATGGATAGCCTGGCGCACTAATCTGCCCGGGATTCTGTTGCTGCTGCTCTTTGGCGGGATTCTGGACCAGTTCGTTCAGCTCGATGGATTTTTGGCAGAGTTGACCGGCGGTAGTGACACGACGGGAGCGACCTTGTTGTTCCCACTGGTGTCGCTTTCGGTCGCTGTGATCATGTTCGAGGGTGGGTTGTCGTTGAAGCTGGCGGAGCTACGCGAGGCCGGTAGTGCGGCACTGCGTCTTTGCACAATCGGTGCACTGATCACGTGTGTGCTGGCAGCGGCCGCGGCTCATTTCACGTTGGACTTTCCTTGGCGGTTGGCGTTCCTATTGGGTGGAATATTAACCGTCACCGGGCCGACCGTGATCGGGCCACTGCTGCGACAGGTACGACCAAGCAAAAGAGTTGCATCGACGTTGAAATGGGAAGGGATCGTAATCGATCCGATCGGTGCCGTGCTGGCTGTGTTGGTGTTCGACCAATTGATGTTGCACGCCAAGGAGGCCACCGTCGCTGCCGCGTTACTGATGCTGTTAGAAACCGCATTGATTGGGATTGTGCTGGGTGTGGCGGGCGGTGCGCTCCTGAGTCTAGTGCTGCGCCGGTTTTGGCTGCCCGATCAATTGCACGGGGTGGCGGCGTTAGCGGTCGGATTATTGCTATTTGCGATCAGTAACCATTTTGCGCACGAATCGGGATTGATTACGGTCACGGTGATGGGGCTGTGGCTCACCAACCAGCGCAATTTGGACATCGAACACATCATCGAGTTCAAAGAGAACTTGCGGACATTGTTAATCGGCTGTTTGTTTATTGTTCTCGGTTCACGTGTCGATTTGCAGGACATCACCGCGATCGGTTGGCCGGGACTCGGGTTTTTGGTTGTGTTGATCGTGTTGGTCCGGCCCGTCTCCGTCTTTTTGTCGTTGCTGGGTAGCCCGTTGAATTTCCGCGAACAATTGTTTGTGGCTGGGCTGGCACCAAGGGGTATCGTCGCGGCGGCAGTCAGTAGTGTCTTTGCTCTCGAGATGGAACGACATGCCGCGGAGTTGAATATTCCTGGCAGCGAGCAGCTTGCCACGGTAACGTTCATGGTCATCGTTGGTACGGTTGCCGTGTATGGTTTGGCGGCTTCGCCGTTGGCCCGCTGGTTAGATCTGGCCGACGAGTCAACCAACGGTGTCTTGATTGCCGGGGCGGATGCATGGGTGCGGGATTTTGCACTGACGCTTCAGCAGTCCGGAATTCCTGTTTTGCTGGTCGATACGAACTACAACAAGGTGTCCAACGCTCGGGTGTCAGGCGTGCCTGCCGTTTGCGCCAATATTCTTAATGAGCATGTGATCGAAGATCTGCCGCTGACGGGAATTGGCCGGCTATTGGCAATGACTCCCAACGATGAGATCAACTCATTAGCTGTTCGCGAGTGTACGCATCTTTTCGAACGATCGCGTGTCTATCAACTGACGTTTAATGTCGAAAATTTGCACCACCGTCGTGGGTTGACCAAAAATTTGATGGGACGAGAATTATTCGGGAAAGGAAATACTTTTTCGGAGTTCAAGGAGTTGCACACGGCCGGTGCAAGGTTCAAGACCACACCACTGACGGACGAATTCACGTACGATGACTTTGTCCAGCAATATGGTGACGGCGCCACGTTGCTGTGTGCGGTCAACGGCGATGGATCGATTTCATTCGATACGGTTGATCAACCGCTGGTCCCTAAATCGGGCCAGAGCGTCATTTGTCTGGTCGCTTCGGTTGCCCTGCCGGACAGCCATGCGGCGATCAACAATGATGCGGACGATGATGGTGGGTCAGATACCGTGGAAACGGACGACCCCGACGTCACGACCGAATCATGAGGTCCGATTTGGTGTCGATCCCTTTTTGACTGTTCATCGTTTTTACTATTCATTGCTGATCCAACTGTTTTGACGGGTCCCGTCAGGGAATTCCACAACATGATTGAACCCTTCGCAATGCTGCTGGCACTGCTGCCGCTGATCGGCTATTTGCTGATCTTGGGATCGATTCGTGTTCTTGGACAGACGCTCGTGACGACTGGTAGTCGAGACATTGCCGCATTGGGAGTCGCAATCTCTGGATTGGTTGCGATTGGTCCAATGGAATTATTCTTTCCAAACGCAGCAGCAACCGTGTTCGGTCCATGGGTTTGGGTGGCGCTGATTGCGTTTTACAGTTTGCTCGTCGCGTTAGTTGCCTTGACATCAACACCTAAGTTGGTGATTTACGGTCGTACGCCTGACGAACTGTATAAACCTCTGTTGGCTGCATCGCAGCGAATTGACTCCAAGGCGAAAGCGATCGATGGATTGCGAGTTCATTTGCCGTCGGTGGGTGTTCATTTTCGTTTGGACGGATATCGCGATGTTGATTTTGCCCAGGTCATCGCGTTTGAACCCGGCGTGCCGTCGCGGGTCTGGGCAAAGCTTTTGGCGGGGCTGCGTGACGAGTTGCAGGAATTACCAGCACCTGCGACGCGACACGGGCATGTGATGCTATTGTTTGCTGGCTTGCTGATCGGCATCCTGCTATGGCAGGGCATCGGAAATTCAGAGCAGGTCGTGCAGGGATTTCGTGAATGGCTGTGGCGATAAACCTCTTTAAACTCTCCTTCGGAGCCCCCGTCTGATGCAAGCGAAAGAAATTAAAACTGGCACCGTCGTCGTTCACGATGGGAACCCTGTGCTGATCGAGAAAATCAGTGTTCATTCACCGTCGGCTCGCGGTGCAGCGACGTTGTACAAATTTCGTGCCCGAAATGTGGTGACGCGTAATAAGATTGACATCACATTAAAGGGGACTGACTCGCTGGACGAAGCCGACTTTCAACGTCGCAATGTCCAGATGATGTACACCGATCCGACCCATATTTTTCTGATGGATCAAGAGGATTATCAGCAGTATGAATTACCGCTGGAGGATGTCGAGGAACAGCTGCCCTACATCACCGAGGGCCTCGAAGGCATGCGAGCATTGATCTACAACGATGGCTGCGTCGGTCTGGACGTTCCGGCTTCGGTCGAACTATCGATCACCCAATGTGACCCCGGTGTGAAGGGTAATTCGGCTACTTCGCGAACCAAGCCGGCGACACTGGAGACCGGATTGGTCGTCCAGGTTCCCGAGTACATCAAAGAGGGCGAAAAGCTAAAGATTGATACTCGCACGGGCGACTATTTGTCCCGCGCGTAAACGGTGCAATTGGAACAGGAATTGCTTTATGCGTGATACAGCGTTCTTTTCCGCCATTTTGTCCCAGATAAAAAAAGAAACTGTATTGCGACGTGAAGTTATGTCGACGTACCTTGCTGACCGCCTAACGGCGTCTAGAATTGGACCTGTGGGGTTGAATAAAGCCCACATCGCTTCGGTCTTCCATTTCGGCAGAGGGATCATTTTTAGGGTTCGCCTGAATCATACAAAGGCTTGTGCAGTAGCACGCTGA
>JABDKS010000883.1 GCA_013002105.1 Pirellulaceae bacterium
GCTCAGAATTTTGGTTGGGAATTGGCAACGAAAAGACCGTTTTGTCCGCAATTCGCGACCGATCGTGCTGTTCGATCGTGCTGTTCGACCGTGCCGTTCAATCGTGCTGGTCAATCGTGCTATTCAATCGTGCTGTTCAATCGTGCCAAGCAACAGGTTCGATTTAACGCGGGTCTGCCGGAGGAGACCCATTGCCGGGCAATGCAAAATTGAATGACTCCCGCGACCAGTCTTCAATCACTTTCTCCGGGATCACCGCGACGTGTCCGTCCAGATACAAGTAGTTCGCCGTATTGCCGATGTGGCGACCAGTCGCGATGTAAGAACTGACAGCGGGCCAGACGCGATTGGCTTGGACATTGGAGTCGGAAAACCAAGTCAGAGGATTGTCTGGCGCAGGAGTCTGACTTTGGTAACCAAACAATTGACCGCCGGCATGCTCGAATTTCAGAAATGTCGTGGACGTACTGTTTTCGGCGTACAGCGAATCCAAAGCCCGGTTATCAAAATACCCGTATCCTCGCGGTTCGTCCGGGCAATGGTTGACCGCGTCTACATCGCGTTGAATTCCATACTGACGTAGATTGTTAGCGCACTGGGTCCTTCGCGCAGTAGCTCGCGACGACTGAATCGCCGGCAACATCATGCCAATCATCACGCCAATGATCGCAAGACAAACAAGCAATTCGATCAACGTCACGGCGGACCGCGACAGGACCATGGACGACCGACTGCGTGATCCGATGCACTTTGTCAGTTGGTCCGCAGCGTTACTCATTAGGGGCCGCACCATCGTAGATTTTTGAAATGTCGACGTCTGGGATCCGCAGTCCATCGGCGGTCATTTCAGAATCGCATTGATGTACGAGCGGCTGTACCCCAGTGGCAGTGCGCCGTTTCAAGGTCACCAAGTACGTTTGCCCGACAGGCACTTCGATCTCGTAATGCCCCAGTTGATCGGTGGTGCCTTCAGCTCGAACACTGATTGTCCTCGGTCGACCGGACTGATCATGAATCGATTCATAAACAACTACGTCAATGTTCGCTGCTGCGCGACCCTTCCATGTTAACGTTCCGGACAATCGAGTCGGGGGTCTCAAGACAACTGTCAATGAACGACTGGCGTCGTCCGCAAGCGCAATTCGGCCTTTCATGCAAACGCCGTCGGCTGTTCGTTCGGCCATCACCACGGCGGTAGCCGCGTGATCGGGAAAGAGAGACAGCACGCATTTGCCGTTCGGGCCGGTCATCCCGCCCTCTGACAATTGTTCCCAGATCACAATCCTTGGGCTCAACCATTTTTGATAATAAACCCGTGCTGACGCGTCCGCTATCGGATCCCCCGTCTCATTAACAACAGTCACTTCCACGGGGGCGATTGGTGTCAATTGAAAGTCTGGCACATCAATCACGTCGACATCTTCGGGAACATCGATCGTTTGAGCGTAGCGTTTGAAGTCGTCTGCATCGTGGCTGAGGACATAACCGGCGATCTTGCCACCGACGGTCAGGTGTGAGTCAATTCGCGGGATGACCAGGTTCCATTCACCCTTTTTGTCCGTAGTCGTGCTCGTACTACCGCTCAAGATCGACTCGATCGGTCGACTGTTGGCACAGGCATACACGGTCACCCACTTGACCGGCTCTCCATCCAGCTTGCCGACGACTTTCCCCTTCAACTGCACTCCCGGCCGTGTCCTAAAGCGAAGTGTTTTACCCGCATTGACGGAGTCGGCCGAAAACGTCCGCGTCACTTTCGGCACCAATAGGCCGCGTGGAGGAAACATCGTGTACGTCAATTCGCCCCCACGGGCTTGCAAGTTTTTTGCGAGCTGCGTGAGCGGAGGCCTGCATATTGCCCGTCCCAGGGCATCGGTCTGGATGGATCGAACAATCCCAGGTCCAACAATCCTCGCACCGGCAACCGGTTGGTCCTTGTGATCCAACACCGTAAAACGAATCGCAATTCGAGCAGCGTTATCAGGCTTTTCATTGCTACGTCCGCCGAACGGATCTTGAAAAAAGGGATCTTTCTGGAATGGATCCGAGTCCTGCGCCGTCGCCGGTCTGACATTGAACTGACAGACCGCAGCAACACTCAAGAACAACAAAAATGCGGCACGAAAACATTGGTCGCTAACCATGATCGACCTCGAGATGGAGAAGCCGGATTGGAGCAGGAATGATGGACCGTCAGTCTAACGCAGCAACAAGGCCAAGCCCACCGTTTACAAACGCACCGAATTCCCACGTCACCTACTCAGGTGATACGCGATCGACGGTCGATTCAATCCGTCCATTGTGGACCTGTGTGTGCAGTTTATCGCCGACGCTCACTTGATCCGCTCGATCGATCGTTTGCCCATTGGCGTCACTGGTCACGCTGTAACCGCGAGTCAGGACGTTCAATGGTGACAGCGCGGACAACGATGCAGCGACCGTGGAAAGCTTTGCGCGATTGAGTTGCACACGTGCCCAGATTGCCCGGCGGGCCCTCGCATCCAAGTCGTCCAATTCGCGCGAACGCAATTGGATAAACGCATGTGGCTTGGACAATATCGGTCGCAACGAGAGTGAATCCAACTGTTGCTGTCGCCGATGAATCAGGCCGCGAATCGACTGATGCAAACGGCTGGAAAGATTTTGATGAGCTTGAAAGAGCATTTGTCCGTCGGGCAAAACTCGCGTCGCGGCATCGGTCGGCGTCAACGCTCGCACATCGGCGGCTAAATCACACAAGGTCACATCAATTTCGTGCCCGACAGCCGAGACGGTCGGTAGTCGACTCTTAGCGATCGCACGAACGACCTCTTCTTCGTTAAAGCACCACAAATCCTCGAGACTTCCGCCGCCTCGCGAGACGACCAAGACATCCAAGGCGGGCTTGATTTGATGTGCCGCCTTGATTCCTGCCACAATCGTTTTTGCCGCACCTTTTCCTTGCACCTGGGCCGGAATCACAAGGATCTCGGCACCGCGCCAACGATTCGACGCTGCTTCGAGAAAATCACGAACTGCGGCACCGCTGGGACTGGTGACGATACCGATTCGACGCGGGAACCGAGGCAATTCCTTCTTACGCTCGGCCGCAAACAGACCCTCGGCTTCTAATTTTGCCTGCAGTTTCAAAAAGGCCAACTGCAGTGCGCCGACACCTTGCGGTTCGACACGCCGCACCACCAATTGGTAGGTGCCGCGCGGTGCATAGACTTCTAGATTGCCTTGACACAGCACCGCCTGTCCGTCTTCCAATTCGAACTTCATTTTCTGCGCGGAACTGCGCCACATCACACCGCGGATTTGCGCCGTGTCGTCTTTCAACGTGAAATAGAGATGCCCGCTTCTGGCATGAACCAAATCGGTTATCTCGCCGGCCACCCACAGCGTTGGGAACAGTTCTTCGACAACCGCTTTGAGGTGCAGCGTCAGGTCCGTAACGGAAATCGCTTTTTCTTGCATGCTGTGCTTCTATCCCGCTCAGAACGAGTGATCCCAGTCACCAGAAAAAATCTCGGTGGCCGGGCCCGTCATCATCACGTGATCGGACGTTTCATCCCATCGCAGAATCAAATCGCCGCCGAGCAAGTGGTTCAGAATCTTGCGTTCCGTCCGACCTGCCAACACGCCTGCAACACAGACAGCCGACGCACCGGTCCCGCACGCCCAAGTTTCGCCCGACCCGCGTTCCCACGTTCTCTGCCGAACTTCGGTAGGCGAAATGACTTCGATAAATTCGACGTTGACGCGATTAGGAAACCTTGGGTCCGTTTCAATCTGAGGACCTATCCCCAGTACCAACTCGTCAGTAGCCTTTTCGACGAAGATCACACAGTGTGGGTTGCCCATCGAGACACAAGTCACCTCAAACGACTGGCCGCCGAATTGGGCCTCATGCAACACCACACGCCCTTGAGGTACTAACGTGGTCGGAATCTTAGGCCCCTCTAATTCCGGTCGCCCCATGTCCACGGTGACCTGCTTCACCCGATCATCCGCGTCCGTCTCCAACTGCAAGTCCAACACGCCGGCGCCGGTTTCGATCTGCAACGATTTGTTTCTCGCAATGCCGTGGTCATACACATAC
>JABDKS010000892.1 GCA_013002105.1 Pirellulaceae bacterium
ATAGGGGCGCAGCACGGCACCCTTCAGATCCTCGGTTACCAAGACGCTCCGTCGTGGGTAAAGAGCAATTCTCGATTCACATCAGCCGTGTCGTTGCAGCCTGAATCGGTTTTGTCACGTCGATCTGACGCGAATGAACCCAGGTTTCTGGCCCCCAGGGGCCAATTAGCAATCGGTTACCACGGGCCAAAATTCTGACTTGGTTCGCTACCCGGACGCCATGGCTCGCTAATTTGGTTTTCCCGACTGGCCTGACTCGTTCG
This sequence comes from Pirellulaceae bacterium, assembly GCA_013002105.1. Next base: position 264 of record JABDKS010000892.1, read on the forward strand.
CCCGGCTAGTGATGTCCGTGGGGTATGATTGAATCGGACACGCGTCCTGATCTTCTCGACTTATTTATCTCTGCAGGGGCTCGAACTTGGACACGCCAAACGCTTCTTTGCAACATCGTTCGATCGATCGGCGTCGCCTCGATTGGATGATACGCCACGTTCTATTCGTCGTGGTATCGTTTTCCATTGTGGTCGCTTGTGCCGCAGACCAACCGCTTCGTCCTGATGGCACGCAAGATGTCGCAATCGATGATCTCCCGGAGCCAACGGAACCAGTAGCGAACTTGATCGAAGCAGGAAACGTGACATTCTGTACGGGACAGAAACCTTGGAAAGCGATGGACAAACCGCAATCACAAGTCGCCCTGGCCAAACTGGGTTATCAACTGGAAGCCGAAACCAAACTTGATCTGCATTGTGATTACCGCAGCCGAACGCGTTGGCGTATTCGCCGCGACGGTAGCCAACGGATCTTGTTGATCACCATTTCCTACAAGAGCGTCGGACTGAAGCATCGACATGATATCTGGTTGAAACGTCTGCCGGCGAAAGAGAAGTTTTGGTCCGACCGCGTGGTGCTTCATGAGCTCGATCATGTTCGAATCTCGTCCAACCCCTACTTCGCCAAACGCTTCACGGAAAAACTTCGCGAAACCAAGATATTGCGTCATCCACTTTCTGACGGCGACGAAGTGGGCGACGAAATGGTCAATCGGTTGGTCGACGAGCACGTTCACAAGATCTACCGAGAAATCTCTGAATTGGTCTCGATACGCTACAAAGAACTCGATCGAATCACCCGTCACGGGATCGATCCCATTCCCGCCGAATCGAAACTCACCGACTGGCTCCAGCACGACGATTAGCGGTTGTCATGGAAATGCCCCGCGTGACATTGCCCCGGCCAAGGGGAGGTCGCCGGCAGCGTCTGGGGGTTTGGGCTCATCGCGTCTACGTGGTAGATTTCTGGTTTGGATTCGTGCTGTGTGGCCCGTGTCCGCCGATCTCTCCCCATTGCTGATGCCAATCGCCCCATGTCCGTCGACACCTACGCTGTTTGTCCCTGCGGCAGCGGCAAAAAAATCAAGTTCTGTAAGTGCAAGGATTCCGTCGGTGAGCTCGACCGTGTGCTGAAAATGGTCGAGGGCGGGCAAGTCGTCCCGGCGTTGGATCGTTTGGCTACGATCTTGCAGGAACATCCCGACGCGGCATGGGCGCTGGCCATTCGTGGGCGGCTACTTTTAGACTTACGCGAATACGATTCGCTTGCCGAAAACGCCGAACGTTTCACGCGGCTGCAACCCAGCAATCCATTGGCGCTGACGCAACGCGCCGCAGCAAACATTTTCAAAGGCGACATCGATACCGCGACGTCGACGATGCTGGAGGCGTTGACCGAGAGCGGCCGCGACGTGGACGCATTTGTGTTGGACGTTGGCTCCGTGCTCGCCTACACGTTGGCGCAAAGCGGTCGATTCCTGACGGCGCGCGTTTATGCGACTTTGGCCATGATGGCGTCGGGATACGAAGGCGGACAAACGTCCGTCACCGTGTTACGACAGCTCAACTCGGCACCCACAATCAATCAGTTGATGAAGGCGATTCCGCCGGTGATCGAACGTCCCAGCGACGCCGAGTGGGCCGAGCGGTACGACGAAGCCAACGCGCTGCTACGCAGCAACAAGGTGGCTCAAGCGGAAACCAAACTCGAATCACTGCAGCGTTCAGCGCCCGGCCAACCGGCGATTTTGTCGGGTCTGCTGACGTGCGCAATTTGGCGAGGCGACATCGAGGCTCAAGGCGATCTATTAAAGAAGCTCTCAGCATGCGAGACGCTCGAATTCGAACAACGCGTCCGTTTCCGTGCGATGGCCGCATTGGTCGACCCCGAAACACCCGAACTTTCGGTCGGAGTGTTGAAACTGAGCGCCGAAATCGAAAGTGCCGAACAGGTCGAAATGGCGATGATGGCAGATTCGCGATTCGTTGCCCTGCCTGCCGACATGCTCGGTCAAATGCGAGTCAACGAAGACGACGTGCCGCCACGTGCTGGATTTCAGATTCTCGATCGCGATAAGCCTGAATCGCTCGAAACGCTGCCGGAGGTCGACGATGTCCCCGAGGCCAAAGCGATTGCTTTCGTCTACGGCAAACAAACCGATCGGTCGGCACGCGTGGAAGTCCTCGATGTGCGGACGCAGGACGTGGACAACGTTCGCGAACTCCTGGCGAACTCTACCGACAAAGTGGAATTCACTCAGGAACCTGGTGATCCCCTGCCGCTGCTCGTTGCAGCTCAACCGCCCGTTGCGATGATACGTTACCAAGCCAAACCAGCCGAAGCAGAAGAATTGCAACAGGAATTGACAGCCCGGAGAATGCCCAAATCCATCGCCTCAGCCGAACTGCCACTGCTTGGCGGCAAATCGCTGATTGATACTGCCGCAGACGATTCGTTATTGCTCGAGCGGACCGCGGTCGTCCGCGTGGTGGAGCAATACGACGCCATCGCCAGTAAGAGCGAAACGGTAATCAGCGAAGTCTACGACCTGGCAAAGATTGAGAAACCAGGTTCGATTCAACCCAGTGACGACGAGATCGAAAGCCTTGCCAACGAAGACCTCAATCGTGTCGACCCGGCAAACTTAAGCGTCGAGTCTAAGATCTACCTACTGCAGCGTTCGCAACAAGTCTCCGCAACGCCTGCCATTCGTGTGATGGCCAAGACGCTGATCAATGCTGAACTGACCGAGGAACAAAAGCCGGCCAAGATGGTCGCTTACATGACGTTGATCAACGCGTCCGAGGGTAGCAAAGCAGCTCTGGCAACACTCGAAGAAGCGAAAGCGTTCGCAGAATCGAACGAACTTTCGACCGCGAATTTGCTGCTCAGCGAAGTCAGCTTGCGTCTGCAAAGTGGTGACGGCGAAGGTTTCCAAGCAGCGTTGCAAACACTTTCCACGCGTCACGGCAATGAGCCAGAAATCATGGCTCAGTTGCAACAGATGTTGATGGCCTACGGACTGATCCGACCCGATGGTTCGCCGCGGCAAGCCCCTGCACAACAAGCAGCCGGTGCTCCCGCGATCGCTGGCGCGCCGGCCAGCGGTGGTTCCGAGCTGTGGACTCCCGATTCCGGCAGCCCATCCGCACCGGCCAAACCCGCCGGCGAAGGTGGTGGAAAACTATGGGTTCCGGGAATGGATTGATCCCAGCGATCACGTTCCCCCCGATTCGACGCCTTGCAATGCCACCATCGCCCAGCGATTCCGACGAACACTTCATGAGCCTCGCGCTCGACCTAGCGTCGCGTGGCGAAGGCTTGGTCGAACCGAATCCAATGGTTGGTTGTGTTCTCGCACGCGACGACAAACCGATCGGCCAAGGTTTCCACGCGGCCTTTGGCGGACCCCACGCCGAAATCGTTGCACTTGCTGACCTGAACTCACCCCAGGACGCGGTCGGGGCGACCGCCTACGTCACGTTGGAACCGTGTTGCCATCATGGCAAAACGCCCCCCTGCACGGACGCATTGATCCGATCCGGCGTTCGACGAGTCGTCGTCGCGGTCCAAGATCCGTTCGCGCAAGTCGATGGCGGCGGACTAAAAAAACTGACCGATGCCGGAATCGATGTCACCGTCGGCGTGTTGGCCGACAGAGCCAATCACTTGTTAGCCCCCTATCGAAAACGCATACGAACCGGCCGGCCCTGGGTGATCGCCAAATGGGCCATGACCGCGGATGGTCGAATCGCCACCATCACAGGCGAAAGCCAATGGATCACCGGCGCCGCATCGAGACAGCAGGTCCATCGTTTGCGAGGACGCGTCGATCTGATTGCAGTGGGAATGGGAACGATTGACGCCGACGATCCCCTGCTGACCGCGAGGCCGGCAGGACCGCGGACCGCTCACCGCGTGGTCTTCTGTCGTAATCGTCTGCCCGACGTCAACAGCCAGTTAGTTCAGACCGCCGCACAAACACCCACCTCGCTGGTCGTGGGTACCAAAGTGGATCAGACCCCATTGCGAACGCTGAAAGATTGCGGCGTCCAAGTCATCGCCTGCGACACGGATGATTCTGGCGAAATGGTCACCACTGCACTCGATCACTTTGGCTCGATGAATTTGACCAACTTGATGGTCGAGGGCGGTGGCGAGTTGCTAGCGAGCTTTATCGCTGCCGATCAAGTCGATGAGTGTCATGTGTACGTCGGTCCCAAACTGTTTGGTGGACAACAGGCGGCCGGGCCGATCGGTGGAGCGGGCATCGCAAAACTTGCCGACGCGATAAACTTGTCGCTCGATCGTGTTGATAGCTTTGATCATGACGTCCGAATGATCTATCGCAAGGCTTGAGGGACAATCTTCACCCTTACACGATTTTGTCCAAAACTTCTCTTCAATCCAACGGACTTTTTTGCCGATACTTTCCCATTGGACTCGTCGGGCTGCGCCCGAAGAAGAGGTTCGGTCCGAACGTCCACCAAACTTAAGTGCCCCAAGGTGGGTTTACAGGTTCTCCATAGAGCAAAATCGTTTTCCAACATGCGTTCTTAGCAACGTCTGAGATCAAACGCAGCACTGCAAACGACCGTAAGCCCACACCGCCCCCACGAGGCACGCGAATGATTCGCGAATGGCGAGGGTTCAGGGATGAGGTGGTGTTTACCAGTTGCCGTTTTACTCGGCTTGTCCATCACGGACGCAGTGTCTCTTGCACAGGGACAAGGCGGGGCTGAGCGTCCCGCAGGACGACGTTCATCGTCAGGATACGACGAACATCGCGATGCCGGCTATTTTGCGGTCGCCGGAGTCGTCCGGTTCCAACTGATCCAGGGTCGCCTGGCTCTCGATTCTCCGCGACACCGCAAAGGTTCGCAAAGCCGCGATCAAGAGGGTGTCTACGAAAGCATCACCGTCACCGCCAGCCGCGGTATTCCATCGATGCACTACGTTTATCAGACGCCCCAACAACACCTCACGTTGAGTGTCGAAAACGCCAGACACATTCGCAT
>JABDKS010000906.1 GCA_013002105.1 Pirellulaceae bacterium
CATCCACATCTCGCCGGCTCCTAGCGAGCGACGACTGGTGAAGTGTTTGCGAGCGACGATGTATTGGCCATCGGGCGACCAGTCAGGTCCATTGAAAAGTCGATAGGTTTCGTTGGTGATCTGTTTCGGATTGCGTCCATCGACATCGATTACCCAGATGTTGTCGCCCGCTTTGCCGCTCTTTCCGTGCCGATCACTTGTGAACGCGATCTCGCGTCCGTCGGGGCTGAATCGTGGCTGCATGTCCCAGGCCACACCGCTGGTCAGCTTTTTTGGCTGCCCGCGTTTCTTTTTTCCGTCGGCGCCCTGGATCGGCATCACGTACAGATCCCCCAGAAAATCAAAAACGATCCGCTTTCCGTCGGGACTGACATCCAAGTTGATCCACGTTCCCTCGGTCGCATCAATCTTTTGATCTCGCCCCGGGCCCGGCGGCGACTCGATATTCCAATCCTGTTTACTCTCGGCGTCATCCGTCCCGTTCGTCTCCCCGCCCGACTGCGTCTCAGGCGCCGACTGCGTCTCCCCGTCTGACTGCGTCTCCGGCGCTGATGGTGCCGCAGGCGCTGATGGTGCCGCAGCCGACAGAACCGCAGCCGACGGGCTGCCCACAGCGTGCCCCCAGAAAAGAAGCAACAGGAATACAGAGATCGAACGAACTTTGACCGTCATAATGGCACGGGGCAATGGCGGGAGAGTGAAGCGATCTGGCGACGATGAACGCAATCATCACGCAGTGGGGAAGTCGCCTCGATTGACCGGTTTGATCTTAATCGACTCGACTGAAATCGGAGTGACTGCAAGCACCTTTCCTGTCGTTTCAAGCGACGATTGGCCCAAAACGGGTCTTGTTGGAGGCAATCTAACGATCATTGACGATTGTGCAGCGGGCAAATGGGTCGTGCTATACTGAGAACCGTTCCTTCTCTCGCACCTATTCGCAATATTACTGCCAATGGGCTTGTCCAACCTCTCGCTCGATTTCCTCGACTCGCCTCTCCAGGATGGCGATCTTGGCACACTTGGTCACTATCGCGTGATCGATCAATTGGGCAAGGGTGGTATGGGATTTGTGTTTCGCGCCGAAGACACAAAATTGCAGCGGACGGTGGCGCTGAAGATCATGAATCGAAAAATCGCGTCGACACCCAATAGTCGTGCGAGATTCATCAGCGAAGCCCGAGCGATGGCCGCGGTCCATCACGACAACGTCGCCACGATCTTCGAAGTGGGCGAGCACAACGAAACACCCTTCATGGCAATGGAGATGCTGAAGGGTTCGACCCTGGAAAAATTCAAGAACGCCGAGCAACGCCCGACCTACAAGCAGATCATTCAGTTTGCCAAGGAGATGGCACGCGGTATGGCCGCTGCTCACGCACAGGGCATCGTGCATCGTGACATCAAACCCGCCAACATTTGGATCGAATCGGTCAACGATCGAGTCAAAATTCTCGACTTCGGTCTCGCGTTGGCTTCCACACCGGTCGACCAATTGGCCGGTCGAGGCGCAGTGATCGGCACCCCTGGATACCTCTCACCCGAACAAGCTCGTAGCGAACCACTGGATGATCGCAGCGATCTGTATTCGATGGGTGTGGTCCTGTACGAACTGGCCACGAACAAACTGCCCCTGCACAGTAAATCAGTGGCCGGTCAGTTGATTGCGATCCTTGCACATTCCCCCAAACCCATTCGTGAGCTGAACCCGGACATTCCTCAACCCCTCGCAGACTTGATCCACAAACTGCTTCGAAAAGAGCCGCGAAATCGGGTCCGATCGGCCGCGGAATTAGAAAAGCTGCTCGACCAAGTCGCGATCGACTGCGAGTCAACGACCGAAGTGGCCCAGGCGATCAACAAGTTGCAGATGGGACTCGATCAGATTGTCAAACAAAAGGATGAACCCGAGTTTGATGCTCCGGTGATGATGCCCGATTTGCCCGATCCGTTCGCATCGTTACCCGACGACCCACTTGGCAGTTCGGGTTCGTTCCCCGCAGTTCCCGCGGCGGCGCCGACGCCAGCGGCGAATCCTTACCGCAAACCGCAGCCGACCAACACAACCAAGAAATCTGCATCATCCGCCGCTTCGCCACTGGCAAAATACTGGCCGATCGGCCTGGTCGCAGCCATCGCCGTGATCGCCATCCCGATCACCATATTGGCACTCTCTGGATCGGACTCATCCACACCGCCGGTCCCGGTTACCTCCGTCGCGTCGGTCGACTCGGGCAACGACCAACCGACTGCCGATAAACCAACCGTCAATAAGCCACCTGCAAACAGGTCGCCCAATAACAGGCAAGCGAACAACAACACCGCCGGCACGTCGCCGAAAAAACCGAAAGCGAATTTCCCGCCGCCGGTGGATGTGTCTGCCCCGCAGATCACAGAAGCATTCGTGCCCGGTGCGATCGCGATCATCGACAAGTCCAAAGGGAACGGTTCGTTTGAAAATACAAGACTGGCAAACAAGGCCCATCGGTTAACCGGTGGGGGCCAATCCAAGACTCGCATCCCAGGATGGTCCGCCACGCTCAAAGGTGATCAAGCCGGTTTTGCTAACGGCGAACCGGCTGCCGCCTCCGACGGGCGTTTCTACCTGTTTGCCGACAAAAATTCTGTAGCCGATATTTCGTCAGACCTGGCCGATCATGTGACCCAAGCGGGTGACGTGTTTCGTCTTGTTTTTGACATTGGCGGCATGCCTGGTCAAGGCAAAGCCAAGACACGTTACACGGCATTGCTCTGTTTCAAAAAGGACAACAAGGCGTCCGCGAATAAGTGGAAACTGGGCGAAACGCAGGATGACACCGATCTACGCAGTGGCATGCGGACGGTCGGCTACGAGTACACCGCCCGCTCCGAAGACATCGGTAAAAAACCGTTCGTGCGAATCACCATGGCCGAGAATGACGGCAAGCGACCCAAGAGTTTTCTGGACAACGTCCGACTGACCGTCCAGTCACCGTCAGCGAATATGGCCTCCAATCAAACCGGGACCATCAATCAAAGCATGGCGGCCGATCGAAGTATGCAGGCCGACCAAAACCGGTCGACCGTGCCGCCGGCCAGCGTTGTGTCCAATGTGCCGGCGGCCAACATGGTCACCGTCGAATCACCCTCGTCCACTTCTTCAACCGACCCGTCCCCGACATCGGTCGAACCACCGTCGCCCCCGCCGGTTGCTTTGGAAGTGATGACAATCCGTACCACCGATGGATACGGTGCCGACGCAGCGGTCAAGAAAGGCGGCAGTATTCGCGACACGCTCGGGACCAAACCGACGATTGCGATTCAAATGCGAGGCGATATCGACATTCAACACAGTTATCTGCGTTTCGATCTCACACCGATTACGCCGGAATCAAACAACAAGAACCAAAACAAACCGGCCGACATCCAACGCAAAACGGCCAAGACAACGCTCGTTTTGCACACGACGGGCAGCAAGCCCGCGGCGGGTGCAACAATTCGCGTTCACGGAATTAGCGACCGTGCCACCAGTAGTTGGGAGGAATCGGGCAACCGTTCGATCTCGTGGAAAAAGTCTTATTCGGAGGCCGGTTTGGGAGCATTACCCTTGTTGGCCGAAGTCGCGATTCCCGAATCCCATGGCAAGGAGCCTGTCGTTAAAATCACATCGCCGGAGCTGAGTGACTTTGTCCGCACCGCTCCGCTCCGCAGTATCACGCTGGTGCTCTCGGGTCGCTCCAGCAACAACCAGCCGTTGCAATTCGTCGCCCGTGAAGGCGACAAAGAGACAGCGCCGGCCCTGCAGATCGAAATCGTCGGGCAGTAAAACGCTCTGTCTAAGTTTTGACGCAATGCGGTCGCAACGGTTCTCGTGTCACTTCGGTTCTGCCGTGGGGAACACGCTGATCCGAACGTCACCAAAATCGTGCGGTTGATCCACCTCCTGGTCGTCAACAAGTCGGACTCGCAGCAATCCGAAGCACCGAAACGCGACATCGCCCAGCGGACCGTTGGGGTCTTTGGGCGTCAGCTTGATTTGTAAATCGCCTGGTCGCAATCCATCGACTCGGAACGTCCCATCATCGGCCAACTCGATCTTCTGGATCTCGTTGGCGTTGGGCCATGCCGGTGCGACCCGCCGTCTCCTCGATGACTTCCCTTGAATCGTCACTGACAGATCGCTCCACGCAAACCCTGCCGGCAAAACGTGTCCTTCGAACGAGACCAATCTCCCAACGGCCGATCGCTGTTGATTCCCGATGGTGATCCGCATCGTCTTGCCCGCCACAGCGATCAACGACAGCGACGGGCCGACAAGCTCGGTTCCCTGACCACTATTGATTTGACGTTGAATGTAATGAGCCCCTGGTGCAAGTCGCTCGCACACAAACCGTCCCTGTTCGTCCGTCGTCCCGCCATCGCGATGATTCAGAATCGGCCACTCCGGCTTAGGTTGCCACCCCACGTACAGTTGGTACATCTGATTCGGTTCCGGTTTGCCATTGTCGGTCAATTGACCTTCGACGCGGCACCAAGGCTCCAGTGGGATCACCAGCGGCTTGTTGGTTTTATGCAAACCTTGGACGGTCGCCCTTTCGACGAGACCGAACCCATGCTCCCGATGCGCCGCAACGATCAAATAGGGATCCGCTTCGGGCGGTACACGGAACTTGCCCATCTGGTCGGTCAAAACCAATTCCGCTCCCAACCGCTGTCCATTGACGTAAATCAATTTTCCGTTCTGAACGGACGTTTCACGTCGAAATGTCGCCATCGCTACTTCCGCGCCGGCGACCACGTCGCCCTGGGCCCCGACGACCGTGCCAAAGATCCCCTTATCAGGACGCAGTTGAAAGTCCATTGTCACATCCCCCGCATCGCGAGTGAATGTCGGCGAGATCGCGGGACGATAGCCGTCCGCCTCGATCCGTAGTCGTGTTTTCAACCAGGGCCGCCGATTGAACCACTCGTAGCGGCCATCGGCGTGCTCGGTAATCAAATGCCCCTGCCAATTGGTGTGAATGTCGTTGTACGGCGACCCAATGATCAAACGCAACTCTTTGATCGGCTCGCCCGTCTCTGCATCGCGTACCTCGCCCTGCACGCGAATCGCCCCCTCGTTCAGATTCAATCGAGGTTTGTCTGGCGGTTCTGCCGCGTGGCTGACAACACCAACGAGGATCGACGACAGGCAGACGGCCACCGCATAGATCGAATGTTTCATCGTGCTGACCAGCTGGCAAAAAAACAATAACTCAGGAGGCACGGTTTTCCACACAGCGATCATCGACAAAGGATAAGTTCATGTCGACACAAGCCATCGCTGGATATCACCTGGGGCCACCTTACCGCGCGTGGCAGAGGTGGACTATCGTGAAGGCTGTTTCATTGACGCTTTTGCATGGATCGGATCGATGGCGATCGAAATCAATTTACGTTACGGCCGGGGCGAGATTCCACTGCGTATCGCCGACGACGTCGACGTCACCGTCATTCGCAAACCACCCATGCCGATCCTGGAGCACCCGCGAGACGCCGTGGCCGGCGCGTTGCGAAACGGTGTTGATGTAGCACCTCTGAGCGAGATGGCCGCTAGCGCGTCGACCGCCTGCATTGCGATCTGCGACATCACTCGGCCTGTCCCCAACGGACTGTTCCTGCGGCCCATCATCGAAACGTTGATCGCCGCAGGCGTTCCCGCGACCGGAATCACGGTATTGGTCGCCACCGGCTTGCATCGACCCAACGAAGGAGACGAACTGGCCGAGTTGATCGGCGATCGGTGGGTGTTGCAAAACGTCACCGTCGCCAACCATTTCGCCCGCAGCGACGCGGACCATGTCGAACTGGGTCGCACAAGTACGCGGGGGACGGTGGTCCGGTTGGATCGACGATTTGTCGAAGCCGACATTCGGATCGCCACCGGCTTGGTTGAACCCCATTTTATGGCGGGCTACTCGGGGGGACGCAAAGTGATCGCACCGGGACTCGCTCATGCAGAAACCATCACGACTTTTCACAGTGCCCGCTTCATGGCCGACCCGGCCGCGACCAATTGCAACTTCATCGGCAACCCGCTGCACGAAGAACAATTGCAAATCGTCGAAATGCTCGGGGGCGCTTTGTCGCTCAATACGGTCATCGATGAAGATCGCAATCTTTCGTTCGTCAACTTCGGCGAAATTGTTCACAGCCACGAATTGGCCGTCCAGTTTGTCCGTGAATATTGCGAGGTCGCAGTGCCGCGGCGTTTTCATACCGTCGTGACCAGCGCCGCAGGACATCCATTGGACCAGACCTATTACCAAACGGTCAAAGCCATGGTCGGACCCGTCAACATTCTCTCGCCGGGCGGCGATTTGATTGTCGCATCACAATGCAACGAAGGAATCGGATCACCTGAATTCATCGACGCACAACAACGGCTCAACACCGACGGTCCCGACGCGTTCGTCCAAAGCATTCTGCAGAAATCGCATGCGGATGTCGACGAATGGCAAACTCAAATGCAGCTCAAGCCGATGGCTGCCGGAAACATTCAACTCTTTGCCGACGGGCTGTCCGCCCAACAACGACCGATCACCGGGGTGAATGTCATCGACGATCTGGATGCCGCAATCGCTCAGAGCGTTGCCCGAAGTGGCGAAAAAGCGATCGCGGTCATCCCCGAAGGCCCCTACGTCGTGCCAATGCTGAAACCGTGATCGATTCGTCAACAACGAATCGATCGTAGGCCAGGACCGGTCCTGGCGTGATCAGACTTGCCAGGACCGGTGGTCCTGGCCTGCGCTAAAAGTCGGGGCGAAACGCTGCACTAGGGCTGACAACGCTGCAACGTCATCAACGCAAACCCGGTGCCATAGGGTCGGTGATAGTCGTACAACGGGTAGTCCCACCAGGAACCATTCTTCTCTTGTCGATCCAACATCAGCTTGGCCAGCATCGCCTGATACGGAGGCTGTTCGTCCGCAGGCAACAACTCCAAGTTCAACGCGCCGTAGTAGTGACCAAAGTAGTAAAAGTATCCCGCTACTTGCATCCAAGATTCGTGCGGAACCGGTCGCTTTCGTCCGATGTCCAACCAACCGTTGCGGACATACAACCGATAGAGCCAGTTCTTGATTACGTTGTCGGTAACCGTCTTGTCTCCCCACAAACGCAAAGCAACGTTGCAACATTGTGTTCGGCCAAGACTTCCGCCAGGACGATTGATGCCACGCATCGGCTGATACTTCAAGTACTCGCCGTACAAATAGCTAAAGTCAAGTTTCTTTTGCCGATTGGTCGCCGCGATGGCTCGTTTTACGACACGACCCGGTGGCTCGACGCCGATCGCCTTCGCTTCGGCCAAGGCGACCAGAATCGTTCCGTTGACGAAACTGATCGAATCGGATGTCGGCTGATTCGCACCGTAACGAAAATCGTAATAGCCCCAACCCCCATCGACCGATTCGTAGCGAGTGAGCATGTCGAACTGCAATCGAATCAGTTCCTCGAATTTCTTTTGTTTCGTCGCATCGTCGGCGTGCCGTCCATGCATCCGCACCAGCGCCTGGATCGAATAACCGTGGCCCCACACGTTGTACATCGCGTCGGCGGTGGCTCGTCGTAACGATGTCAGATGCTCTAGCAACCAAGCCTCCGCACGATCCAGCGATTTCGTCGCGTCAGGATCATCCGAGTCGACTTCGATCAGTGCGGAAATGCACAGGGCCGTCGTTGCCGCCCGAAACGCATGGTGTGCCCCTGGAACGGGTGCATAAATATTCAGTCCCTTGGTTTTCGTCGGCGACCCCCAGGAACCATTGGCGTTTTGATCGTCGATCAAAAACTGCACGCCGCGATCAATCGCTTCACGGATTTCCGATCCACTGGGCCCTGCAACCACTGGCAACACGGGTGGCTGACTGAAATCGAACGGATTTTCCAAAACGCCGCGACCCGCTGGCTCGCCTTCCTGGACAACCTCTTGCGAATCCTTCTGGGTCGCATCCTGGGCCGACAAAGTGCCTATGCAGGCGACCTGCAAGACGATCAGGGCAAGCGAACGAAGCAACATTTGTTTTTTTCCTTTTGTTCGATCAGAGATTTTGACTGACCGGTTCGACGACGTCATGAAATCAACGACTCCTACTTCGACTTGTCATCGGGCTTGTCGGCATCGTCCTTCTCCGCACCGCGTTTCTTCTTGCCGGCTTCCTTCTTGACCTCTTTTTTCTCGTCAGCCGAATCCTTCTTGTCTTTCTTTGCTTTGTCATCAGCCGCGTCCTTTTCTTCTCCCACGTCCGCTTTCTTTTCGGGCTCTTCGCCGATTTGCACTTCACAGCCGATCGTCGGCAAAAATGGCGGATGATCTTTTCGCTGGGGGAATGTCACCACACCATCAAATTTCGTCCCGGCAAAGGGTACAGAAGAAACGGATTTGATCGTGCCAGTAAGTTTTGTATCGGGAAATGCGAGAACGGTCACCTTTACTTTTTCGCCTACCTTAGCTGCCTGCAGATCCTTCTCTGGAATGTCCGTTCGGATTTGCAACTTGCTCGGATTCACAACCGTTGCAATGACCTGCGTCGCGGTCACTTTGGTTCCCACTTCGATCGTGCTCGGTTTGTCCGACAGTTTTCCTCGCGTCAGCTTGCCGTGAAAAACGATCCCATCAATCGGCGATTGCAGCACAATCTTCTTTCGTTCTCCGCGTAGTTCAGCGAGCTTTTTTTCTTGTTCTTTGAATTTGTCGCGTTCTTTCGCTAACTCGATGTCTCGCTTCTTTCGCGCCGACTCCAACTCGCTGATCGCTTTTTCGTAAGTGAGCTCGGCACGTGCGAGCGTATCTTTCTGCTGCAATGCCGTTCGCGGGATCGACTGTTTAATGGTTCTATCCGCCGTGATCTTCGATCCCTCGAGTCGATGTTCTGCGAACTCAACGCTTTGCTTGGCACGTTTTAAAACGATCTCCTCGGATTCTTCGGTCAAGTCATCTTCTTTGTACATTTGCTCCAATTGCTTCAACTCTTCCACGGCGTTGTCGTAAGAGGACTGCGCGGATTTCAAGCTGAACTTTGCCGCCAAAATTTGTCGCTCGCGATCGACCTGGACGAAGTTATCAAAATCTTGTTGTGCTTTTTTGCGCGACCGCTCGGCACCAGCTTTATCCAGCGCCTGTGTTTTCAGAAACTGCTTGTAGTCGAACTCCGCAGCATCAAGTGCGACCTGTGCCAACTTGAACTCTGTTTCCGCGTCCTTGATCTGCTTGTCGATTTCTTCGGTTTCCAACCAAACCACGTTCTGACCTTTGGTCACTTCTGCACCATGCGGCAAAATTCGTTTGATCTTCAATGTGCCCAGATGCTCGGTATCCATTTTCAACTCGGCCGCTTGGACGCCCTCCAACACGCCGGTCAGTTTCGTGACTTTGGACTTTTCATCACTGGCCGATTCGGGCTCCTCAGCAGCAGGCAAAATCGGCATCCCGCAGCAACTCAAAAGTAAACACATTATCAATGCTGGGCGGAAAACTGACACGGGAGTCAATGAGGGCAAACTGGGTGTGGACGTCATAAGGAGCTCAATCTGGATGAAATGGTTGACCGTCACGAAAACATCAGCGGCGTTATCAAAACGCTGCTCATCGACCATAATGTCTCACTCGCGACGGCAAGTCCAGTTTCTTGTCGTGACCACTCGTTCAAATCGAGATTCTCTCTATATTCTCGGTCGATCGGCACATCGCACCCCACCGATCTCCCCTTCAGCCCAAACGTCCATCAATGTCCCACCAACTAAAGCCTTCTGTTTGTATCGACGCTGTGCTGGGTGATTTGAACCCCACCGACGCGGTGCAAATCGTTGCCGACGCCGGTATCGATGCGTTTGAATTCTGGCAGTGGTGGGACAAGGATCTGGATCAGATTGCCGCGATCCGCGACAAACACTCGATGCAGATTTCTGCTTGCTGCACCAAATTCATCAGCCTGGTCGATCCCGCAATGCGTGCGGAGTACCTGACCGGACTGGAGGAATCGATCGCCGCGGCCCAACAACTAAAGTGCAAAACGCTGATCTCCCAGGTCGGCGACTTTCGACCCGGTGTCTCCCGTGACGAACAACATCAATCGTTGGTCGACGGATTACGACAAGCCGCCCCGATGCTC
The DNA here is from genome assembly GCA_013002105.1 of Pirellulaceae bacterium. The sequence goes on from JABDKS010000906.1 coordinate 10,131, forward strand.
CAATCCGGCGGCGTGACATTGGTCATCGAACCATTGAACGAACTGATCGACCACGCCGGTTATTACCTCGTTCGCAGCGACGAGGCATTTGAGATCATCGATAAAGTTGGCAGTCCCGCCGTGAAAGTGGTCTTTGACATCTATCACCAGCAGATCAGCGAGGGCCAACTGATTGCGAACATCACAGCCAACATCGACAAGATCGGTCACTTTCACGCAGCCGGTAATCCCGGCCGCAACGAATTGACCCGCGGCGAATTACACTACCCATCGATTTTCCAAGCGATCCAGCAGACAAACTACGACGGCTATGTCGGTCTGGAATATTGGCCAGTCGACGATGCCCTGGCCGGTCTACGAGAAGTCGCCAGTTGGTTTCCAAGTGTCGTTTAATTCCTACCACAATACGGCCATTGCGTCGGACGTGTCATTCCTCGCTCGGGTCGTGCGAAACCCGATTGGCAATCACGACTCACGTTTTGAATCATGAACTACTGCCTGTCTTTGTCTTCACGTCCAACCATCTGCCGTGTCTCACGCAGTGCGCTACTGTTGTGCGTGGCGGCGATGTTGCACACTTGGATCACGACCCCAATCGCAACCGCCGCCGATCCGCCAAACATCATCTATGTGTTGGCCGACGATTTGGGCTACGGCGACTTGTCCTGTTACGGCCAGTCCACTCTACAAACGCCCAACATCGACCAGATGGCAATCGAAGGGATGCGTTTTATTCAGCACTATGCCGGCAGCACCGTTTGTGCGCCGTCACGCTGCGTGTTGTTGACCGGCAAACACATCGGGCACGCGTCCGTCCGTGGCAATCAAGGAGGTTTGATTCTGGACGAAGAAATCACGTTGGCCGAAATGCTGCGCGATCGCGGTTACGCCACCGGTTGCGTTGGGAAATGGGGTGTCGGTAGCCCGCCGCCGTTGGACGATCCCCATCGCAACGGCTTTGATCACTTTTACGGGTATGTGAACATGTTTCATGCCCACAACTTTTATCCCGAATTCATCGTCCACAATGGACAAAAAGTCGCGTTACGAAATGTGCTCGCGCCGAAATGGAAGAGCGAACCACCGCGCCCCGGTCGCGAAGGCCGTGGGGTTGCCCAGACAAAAATTGACTACGTTCCCGATCTGGTGACCGCCGAAGCGCTCCGCTTTGTCGAGTCGAATCAATCAAAGCCGTTCTTTTTGTATTACGCATTGAATGTTCCACATGCCAATAACGAAGCGACCGGCGAACCCGGCACAGCGGGAATGGAAGTGCCGACGTTGGGTGATTTTTCCGGCAAGGATTGGCCCGAGCCCGAGAAAGGTTTCGCATCCATGATTCACAACATCGACCGCGACCTGGGCAAACTGTTTGCAAAGCTAAAGTCATTGGGTATCGACGACAACACGGTCGTATTCTTTACCAGCGACAACGGTCCGCACCAGGAAGGCGGCCATCAAATGCCGTTTTTTGATTCCAACGGGCAACTGCAGGGCATGAAGCGGGATCTTTTCGAAGGCGGCATCCGCGTCCCGCTGATTGTTCGCTGGCCGGGAACGATCCGACCCGGTGCGACGTCCGGCCACATCTGTGGATTTCAAGACATGATGCCCACCTTGGCCCAGATCAGTGGAGCGGATGCCCCGAAATTGGACGGCATTTCGATCGTCCCCACATTGACCGGTAACGACGACCAGCAAGAAAAGCACACGCACCTGTATTGGGAGTTTACCGAAAAAGGTGGTAAACAAGCGGTCTTGAAAGACCACTGGAAAGCCGTACGTTTGGACTGGAATAAGAGCCCCGACGGCCCGATTCAGCTGTTTGATCTCGCCAACGACTTGGCCGAAAGCAACGATGTGGCCGCCCAGCATCCCGATGTCGTCGCTACGATGGTCCAAATCATGCGACGCGAGCACACACAAAACTAGGCCTCCTGTTTGGTCGATTTACAACGAGCCCAACGGCTGAGGTTGAATGTCTGATTCCAATCCCTATGACGCACCCGATGACGTCGGCGACGGCAACGGCCAGTCGTCCGATCCGTTGGCCGGTGGTCGCAAGGCGGCAATCACCTTTATCCTGCTAACGCTGTTCATCGACATTCTGGGAATTGGGATCATCATTCCCGTGCTGCCGGAACTGGTCAAAGAACTGATCAACGGTGATGACTCGGCTGCAAGTTTCTACGTCGGTGTGATCGCCGCACTGTACGCATTCATGCAATTTATTTTCGCGCCGGTCGTTGGCGCGCTCTCGGATCGTTTTGGACGCCGACCCATCATTCTGGGATCGCTATTCGGGCTTGGAATCGATTTTCTGATCCAAGGTTGGGCCAATCACATCGCCTGGCTGTTTCTTGGACGAATGATGGCCGGCGTGATGGGCGCTAGTTTTACCACCGCCAATGCCTACATCGCCGACGTCTCCAACGACGACAATCGCGCGCGAAACTTTGGATTCGTCGGCATGATGTTTGGACTTGGATTTACGATCGGACCGGGGTTGGGTGGATTGCTGGGTGAATTCAGCCCGCGACTACCGTTTTTCGTCGCGGCCGGATTGGCCTTGGTCAATTGGCTGTACGGATACTTCATCTTGCCCGAATCGCTACCGGCCCACAAACGCAGTAAGTTCACCCTGGCCCACGCCAACCCGTTCGGAACCATCAAACAACTGCGTGCCTACCCATTTGTTGCCGGCATCGCCATCGTCTTTGTTTTCAAGGCGCTCGCGCAGCGGGGACTCGAAAACGTGTGGGTCCTGTCGACCAGCTATCGCTTCGAGTGGGATCCGTGGACCAATGGCAAGGCGCTTTGTCTGGTCGGAATCATGGCGATCGTCGTGCAAGGTGGATTGGTGCGACCAACCGTGAAACGACTCGGCGAACGCAAGGCGATCATTATCTCGACGATTATCTCCGCCATTGCATTTTTGATGTATGGCTTGGCCACCGAAGGCTGGATGATGTACTGCATCATCATCTTTGGATCCCTTGGCGGGATCGCCGGCCCCGCGATCCAAAGCCTCGTCACCTCCACCGTCGACGAGACCGAGCAGGGCAAGATTCAAGGATCGCTGACGTCACTGATCAGCCTGACCAACATCGTCGCGCCGCTGTTTTTTACCGCCGGATTGTTCAAATTTTTCACCAGCGATCTTGCGCCCGTGAAGATTCCCGGTGCACCGTTTCTGGTTGGATCCTTTCTGCTCTTCGTCGCGTTGATCATTGCCCTGCAAGTCTTCGCAAAGTTCCCCGCCAAGGCCAAACCAGCGCCAGGCGAACAGGTGCCAGACGAATCGGCGCCAGATGAACCGACGCCGGCGATCGAGTAAGACGGGTCATCCAGCCGCAGGCCAGTAGCCGCAGGCCAGCCGTAAGCAAGGACCTGTCCTGGCAAAGTAGTCGTTAACGGTCAACCGGGCCCCGTGTCTGAAAGCGTTATCGAAGCTCGGCTCAACCAGCCAGTTTCGATTTCAGTGCCTAGACTGTGAAATGATTCGAGAGCTGAGAGCCAATGCGGTTCCAACCATAAAATGGCGAACCGTTCGATAATCGCTCTAGTTTTCGACCCGGATGATTCGGCGACCGACGTTGGTCTTCCCCGCCGCATCGATCTCGCGAATATCGATCGTGTGCGTGCCTGCGGCCAACTTTGTCGGCATCATCGCTCGCCAAATGTGCGGCGTGACATGGGCTCCTGGCAAATCGGTCCAGCTACGATCCTGCAGCAATTCTTCGCGTCCCTTTTCCGCCACAAAGGCCGGATCGGTCATCGAGATTCGTTCCATCGGGCGCCACGATCCCTGCCGATCGACACGCATCGAAACGCTTGATCGATCTGAACCATTAAAGACATTGGCCAGGATCACGGTGGTGGCCAACGCGGTTTTTTGAACGACTTCGGGCGCGTAGATGTTCATCTGGTACTCAGCCGGCCGACTGGCTGCCCGCAGTTCCAATGAATACCTGTCGCCATCAAATTCCATGATGGTGTAGCCGTTAGGACCTCCGTCACTCATGGTCGCATGTGGAATGCCGCGTTCATCCTTTTGACCGCGCCACCAACTACCACAAACGGTAACGTTGACGATGTGATGATGTTTTTCTTTTCCCATCCAACCATCTTCGCGGCCAATGAAACGATGTTCCATGTAATGGGTGTGGGCTGACAACGATACCGTGGCAGGCCGCTTTTCGATCAGTCGATAGAGCTCTTGGCGATCGCCCACATTACTCAGCGGAATGTGCATGAATAACACGACGAGTTGATCCGTTGGAATCAGCGCCAAGTCATTTTTAATGAACTCCATCTGACGTTTGCCGATCCCACCGTGGTAGTGACCTTTGTTGGCATCATCGCGATGCCAATGAACATCATCCAAGACCAAAAAGTGAGCCGGTCCGTGGTCAAACGAATAATACGTTGGCCCATAGATGCGCTCGAAAGTCTCATCACTCTTATCATCTGTCTTGGCTTCCAGATTCAAATCGTGGTTGCCGATCACGTTGTACCAGGGAATGCCGATCAGCGCGATCGCTCGATTGAGCGGTTCCATCATCGCGAGGTCATCAAAAACAATGTCACCCAGTGTGACCCCGAACGCTGCGTCGTGCGCTTCGGCGGTGATGATTTGTTCGATCACATCGTGTTGGATGTATTCGACTTCGGCGATGTCACGTGGCTGTGGATCGCCAAACATGATCGCCTTGAACTTCTCCGGCTCCGGTCGTCGACGCAGCGGAAAGTCGATCGATGGGGGCAGTGGACCGGTCGGATCGACGCCGGCAAATTTCCAATCCTGCGGCGACCCCTCCGGTTTGTGGATATAGAAGAACTGCGGCAGGTTTTGGTCGTTCAACGGCGTGACCCAGTCGCGAGGTTTCAAAACAAAAACAATCTCGTCCTGGTCCACTTCGATCTCGTAGCGACCCTCGGCATTGGTCAGCACGATCTCCGCGCCGTTGCTAACACGAATCCCCGAGATGCCCTGCTCGCCATCGTCGCGTTTGCGATTGTTATTGACGTCCTCAAAAACGACGCCGGTCGCCGTCTGAAATGCCTCGTCACCACGAGCGTGGTCGGGACTGTCATGACCGTTGGCGCACCGTACGCAGAATGCAAAAACAATCGCCAAAAAACAATGCGTGCGGATGCCAATCATGTGGATACACTCGGAGTACAAAAAACAGGAAGAGTTGGCATTGTAATTAGAACCCCAAGTGGTCGCTCGCTGAGCATGACCACTACCGATTGCGTGTGCGATTACAGGACCGATTACGCCGAAGTCACGACGCACCCTGGCCGACCGATAGCTACGATTCACATCGATACGAGTGGATCGTTGCTCGGTCGGGCTACGATCAAAGTAGCCTTCACGCTCCGTCGTGAAGCAGCCCGACTGTGTGGAGTGCCTCCGTGATCGTTCGGATCGAAGGAATGATCGACCAACAACACCAAGGTCGGTCGATTCGACTGCGCGTTGCAGCCGAAACTTGTGGACACTGCAGGAACGAATAGGCCGATGCCACGGCGCACCACAGCCGACCGGAAGCTACGATTCACATCGATACGAATGGGTCGTTGCTCGGTCGGGCTACGTCACGCGGAGCGTGACGGCTACGATTAAAGTAGCCCGACTGTGTGGAGTGCCTGCGTGATTGTTCGGAGCGAATGAACGATTGACCAGCAACGTCAAGGTCGGTCGATCTGACTGCGTGTTGCAGCCGACATTTGCGGGCACTATAGGATTGAATAGGCCGATGCCACGGTCGATCGTGGGCGAAAGGTTGCTCGATCCGTTTCCCACGACGTCCATCACCACCCAACTCCATTAACCGAACCGGCCCGCCCACAGTTCGTTTCGACTTGGCGGCACGATCCCCGGGTTCGTCGGATTTCGATATAACAACTCATGCACGGCCTGTGCCGACCCGGCGAACTGCGATCGATGCCGATGGTGCCATTGCCGATCGGTCGGCACGAGACGATCATCAGCCGGCCATGCGTCAAATGGTTCTGCGCCCAACGCGTCGGAAAGTTTTGACGAGTCCATCGTGACGTTTCCTGCTCGCGGCGGCATGGGTCCCGCATCGATTCGTGGGCACCCATGCAGAAGTTTGGGATCGTGTCCGCCGACCACATTCACGATTTGCGCAATCTCGTAGAGACTCAATTCGCGTGGACCGCCAGCATGAAACGTTCCCGCAATGGGGCGAGCGAGCACCTGCTCGAAAACACGATTCATACAATCGCTGTACGTGGGCGTTCGGACTTCGTCGAAATACAACGTCGCTGGTTTCCCTTGTTTGAATCGAGAGGCAATCCAATCGATGGCTCCAGCGTGTCCGTTGAAACTGATTCCCATCGGCAACGAGATCCGCAAAATGCAGGCATCCGGTCGCGCGGCCCGAACCAACTCTTCGGCTTCGACCATCTTGGCCCCGTACACCGTAACCGGATCGGTCGGATCGCCTTCATCGTATCGACCCCCGTCGCGACCGGCAAAAACCAAATCGATCGACAAATGAATCACTTCCGCACCGTGCCGTACCGCCGCCCGCATCATCTGCTCGGTGCCAGCCACATTGACCCGGTGTGCCATCTCCGGATCCAACTCACACGACTTCAGTCGACAACTGCCTCCGCAATTCAGCAGGCTGGCAAAGCGATACTTGTCCCACAGTGCATCGACTTGTTTGGCATCTTCGACATCGCAGGGAACCACACCATCGCCAACCAATGGCCACATCGACGTTTGCCGAACCCCGATGACCTGATCGCCATAGAGTGCACGGAAATAGTGCAACGCGTTGTACCCCGGCACCCCGGCAATGCCGGTAACCAGCATTGGCAACGGCGGCGGATCGATCGGCAAATTAACGGGCGAGTGATTCACAAGTGTAAAGAATTTCGAGGTGGAGTCGTCGAGAATAAGTGCCATCTGGTTTGCAGACAAGTCGTGTTGTCTGTCGAGTTGATTTTCGGCATGCTGCCCGACTATCTGCATCACAATCTATCTGCATCACAATCTATTCACATCACAATCGCTGAAGCGATTATCATCACCCCGACCGTTTTCTTCGCGGTCGTTTGATCGGGAGCTCGATAGCGTGGCCTGCGTTGACCGCTTGCTGGATCGACGTCTGAACCTTTACCCTTCGAACCTGCGAACCGGGATCGTCGATCAGGCCGGTAAGTCTGGTCACCAGGCCTCGAAAAGACGAGATGAGATCTTCCCGGTGACGTAGTACTGATTCATCATGGTCGCCGAAGGACGCTAAGGCAGAATGGCTCTCACGGATGGAACAAGACAGTACCTCCTGGACCCTTGAACGACAAACTCCCTGTTGAACAACAACTTATCCGACCGAAATCCAAATTTGACAACCACCAACGCTTACGCGGCGCCACGCTCCGCAATAACGGGTGATCGGCATCGTGGCGCAGTTCACCCGGACATGCTCTGGATGATTTGCATGGTGCACTTGTGGTGTGTTGTTTGCTTGTGGGCGGTGTTCTTCTCGATCGACAATGCTGTCTGGCGTTTGACATGCCACGGTTGGTGTGACGTTGCGTTGTTCGGCCCTCACTCCCTAGGTTTGCGTATCACACTACCGCTGCTGCTGGGCATTTTTCCCACTGCCGTGGGTTGCCTTGTCTTCTGGGGATTCTACAAAAACCGTGATCCCGATCGCGAAATGACGACTCCAAACTTTTTCTTTTTGCTAGTCGGCGTTGCGCTCGGTGTTGCGAATGCCTCGCTGTACGATCCCATCGCTTGAACCAAAGACGATGCAATGGCTGTAACGATCGCCACATTTTTCATCGCCGTTTCCGCGGTTCTCACTTACATCCTGCAACTGTGTACCGGATTCGCTGTTGCAGGCTGGACGGGTGACCATGCGCTGATTGACCGACGTAAAAAACCGGGCCCCTACTGGTTCGTCATGGCCCTGCAAACACTGCTTCTTATCATCGTCCCCACGCTAATCGCACTTGCCAGGTGACTGGGATGCCAGGTGATTGGGAAGCCAGCTGATTGGGATGTTAGGTGATTGGGAAATCGAGTCGTTGTCACCCCATTGCTCGACCGCGTCGGGCGTACGAACACAAATCGCACCAATCTGTTGCAGGAAACCATTTGCTGCCGAACACAGCGAACTATCTTGGAACGCACCGCAAAGTTTCATCGGGCGTATACACTCGAAAGCGTTCACCTGCGGGGAGAGTGTTTTTTCGGTCTATGACTTGACCAAATCCATCCAAAACCAATCCGCAAGTGTGTTGGCGAGTCAGGACTTCGACTGCGAAGACGAGTGAGTCGCGGCGCTCGAATTTCAATTCAAGTGTACCCGCTACGCCGAGAAGTTTATGTGTGTAGACGTTGCGGCGTGGGTTACGACAACCACGAGTATCGAAGACGTATCGTCGTCGCACGGTTGAATGATCGTTGGTAGGCGATTCCACCCGACCGAAGTTCGATTTCGTTCTATGAAATTGCCGATTCCATGCGACCAACGGCATCAGCGTCGACGGATACGAAGTAACGATCCTTTCGGTCGCCCGACGACGCCAGGCAAATCGAATTGAACACGTCTGTGTCATTACACCGACGACACTAACAGGCGGATTCCCCGCAAATCGCGACGAAAACCTCATTGGCATATCTGTTGCGGTAGCCGATCGAAACGCTCTTTGCGCGACATCACCCGAATCTCCTCAAACACCAGACAGACTGAAAATGTTCCGATCCATTACGGTAGCCGCGATCCTGATGACCTTCTTTACAAGCCTCGGCCGTGCGGATGACGGCGACCTCGCGAGCAAAAGCTGCTGTACTTCGGACGTCACCACATTACGGTTGGTCTTTCCTCCGGAACTAATGGATTCGGGGCGCGAATCGGGTCAATTCCAACCAGCGTTTGCCAAGCTGTACGTTGACGATCACTACATCGGGGACGCGATTGTTAATCTGCACGGCCACCTACCGACGATCCAGCTTCCAAAGTCGATCATTCGTTTCCGAGTGGAAATGTCTGAAAACCGGACGTTCGAAACCAAACTCGCGCTGCTCGGCCATGGGTCGAAGCAGCTGCTCTATGTTGACATCCGGCAACCTGCTGCCAAAAAACCGTCGCGCGCCAGGTAACCTGCCAGCGTACGAAAACTGGCTATCTCGGAACCACTGCAAAGAGGAACAGTCGTCGTCGGAACTCCGGCGATGCACACGACGCCCTTGCGGTGCTCAGACCACCTTGTAGTGCGATGCGAGAGTGAAAGCAATCTGCCCGCATGACGCGATCGTCCCGAACACGATCATTTCGCTACCGACCGGCAAACTTGTCACCGACGGCGGACACAGCGTGCAACTTTGTCGCCGACCGTGCCAATTTGTCATCTTCAAACCAATCAACTGGACATTGCGTATGATTCTGAATTCAGTTTCGATTCTTCCTATCGTCGGAGACCATCGCGATGAAGACACAATGGGCATTTCATCACTGTGATCGCGCAAAACAAACTGCTCGAGAATACTGGGCCGATAAAACCGACCGAATGGAACGGTTATTGTCCAATTACCGATCCGGTTCTAAACGCATCTGTCTGACGCTCTATCGTCACGAAAGTCGCGGAGTCTGGGAACTTCGTTGCGTGTTGCATCTTCCGTCAGGAACGTTAACGGTCGAGGACTCTAGTCCAGCCTTGACCGAGGTCATCGACAATACGGTGGATAAGCTGATCCAACGGATTGGCCGACATCAAAACGAACTTCGTCGTCGGCATTTGCATCGTCGGCGTAAACATCGCCGACGACAATTCGCTGCCGCCAGCGATTTCTTGACACAGGATGCCGCATCGAATCGCAGTGAAGCGTTTGTAGCGATGCTCATTCCCTACGCGGACCAACTGTACGACCACGCTCGGCGAGAACTGTCAGCGATGGAACGCGACGGCATGATCCCTCGCGGTGAATGGACGGCCAACGACCTGGTCGACGAGGTCCTGGTTCGTGCGAGTGAAGACTACGAGGAACGGTTCCGGGA
>JABDKS010000939.1 GCA_013002105.1 Pirellulaceae bacterium
ATGCCGACGCCATGACAGAGGACAGAGATTTTGATGAGGACGATGATTTTGATTACGACGACTACGTTCGCGAGCACTTCCCCGACGATGGCGTCTCCGCTGCCCTAACCAACACGACCACAAAACCCCTCTGGCGAATGGTAGCGGTCATCCTGCTCCTTCTCTTCTTACTCGGTTACGCGTTTTTCTGATTTCACTGTGTCCGTCACCATTGATGACCATGTCAATCCGGCCGGCATCACCTGCGTCAATCGATTGATCGCGTTGGGGCGATTGTCGTCCGTCCATTACCAGCGCGAAACCGCGTCGACCAACTCCGATGCGATCACCGATCTGCGGCGCGGTGCCCTCGCCGATGATCTACTTCCCAAACTCTACCTGGCCGATCTCCAGACGGCCGGTCGCGGACGACACGGGCGGACATGGATCAGCGGTGACGATGCCTTGACCTTTTCGCTGCTGATCAATCAATCCCCCGACAACAACATGACCGCAGCGGATCCAACGCATGTGAATCTATTGCCCATTGCCGTGGCGATCGCGATCGCCCGGTCGATCGAATTTTCTTTCGCACCACTGCAAACAAGATTGAAATGGCCCAACGACGTCTACATCGACGGCGGCAAAGTCGCCGGGGTTCTGCTGGAAACGACGCAGCAGGATCCCCATCGCGTCGTCCTCGGGATCGGCATCAATGTCAATCAAGCTCCGTCGTTGCCCGCAGTGCCACCCGACTCAGCCACGCACGCCATCGCGTCCCAGTCGATCACACCCAAATCGATCGCCAATAGCATCGGTCGTCCTGTGGATCGCTACGACGTGTTGGAGACCGTCATCGACCAGATTCTCGAGACCCTCTCGGAACTGGTCGATCAACCTGGGCAAATCGTCACCGCATTTCGCCAGCGCTGTTTGCTGACTGGTCACGAGGTGCAGTTTGTAAAAACCGGACAACCCGATCAGGGAACCTGTTTGGGCATCACGGACGCGGGAGCCTTATCGATTCAGACGGCAAGCGAAGTGGTTCACTGCGTCAGCGGCGAAGTCAACCAAGTACGACGGAGGTAACCAGTGATGCCGATCGATGTCGGGATCCAGTTCCCTCGAAGGACGTTGAACAATTGACGCACCAGCGTCGTGGAACAAATAATAGATTGATCCCATCAAACGGGGCGTGGCTCAGCTTGGTAGAGCGTTGCGTTCGGGACGCAAAGGTCGCTGGTTCAAATCCAGTCGCCCCGACTTGAAATCAAAACAGCTCGTCGTATCGATTTGCGGCGGGCTGTTTCTCGTTTACTCCCAAGGGCTTACGAGGTTAGCCGACCTCCGTTTTGCCGTGTTCAAACGGCTTCACGAATATTGTCACTTCCGACGGCCCGATGCTGTAACTCGGTTGTTGGCAAGGCGTTGAAGAGTTCAAATCCCGTCACCACTTTCGTCTAAAAGCAGGTCGCCAAGGCGCGCCGTAGATCGCCCCCTGCGAACGACCGGGGCGCGGAGGTGTGGATGACCTATGCCATGTCCGGACTGCGCTACGGCGAGTCGGTTTGTCCAACCGAGGAGAGTTCGCAGTTCCGCGAACTGCGGGCGGTGGATGTCACCGATGCGCTCAAAAATCAACAGTCAGAGCGTGGTGCGCGGTGCTAGTCAGGTTGCGAACGCGGGAATTTCATCTCGTACTTGCTTCAAGACCACTCAACCTTGGCCTCCTCACTTGCATCATCCCAAACCACGGCATTACACCAGACCACGGCGTTATCGGGAAGTGTTCTTCGTAAGAGGCCACGGCTGCACACCATGCTCGGCGGCCCAATGCTTGTAGAGTCGCTTCAACTCGGCGACCCGTTTTGGGTGCTGGTCGGTTAGATCGTTCACTTCGTACGGATCGACGGACAAGTCGTACAATTCCCACCGCTTCTTATGCAGTGAAACAAGCTTCCAATGGCCTCGACGGACTGCCCGGTTTCCTTCGTGTTCCCAGTAGAGGATGCGATCCGGATCTTGCCGGACACCTTCCATTAGCGGCAGGAAGTCCGCACCGTCGAGCGGATCGAGTGGGTTCCCACCGAACTGGCCGGGATAGTGTGTACCTGCGAGCTTGAGGCAGGTCGGCATCACATCCATGACGTGCATCGGTGCGTGCACCAAGCGACCTGGCCTCTTGATCCTAGCAGGCCAGCGAACAACCATCGGTGTGATGATCCCACCCTCGTGTTCCTGGTTCTTGCCCTGCCGGTACGGCGTGTTGCTCACGTTGTACCACTTGCCGTACGCGGCATTGCAATCAGGTGAGCCAATGATCGCGTCGGGTGTTTTGTTGAACTTGCTCCTAGCCCCACCGTTGTCCGACAAGAACAGGATCATTGTATTTTCCGCGATGCCCTCCGATTGCAGTGTCTTGATGAGCTTTCCAATGTTCTGGTCAAGGCAGTCAACCTGGGCGGCGTAGACCGCCATCTTTCGTGCTTCCAGTTCTTTGTCCGACACTTCATCCCAGTCGTACGCGGCCGTCGACATAGGCAGACCCTCGGGGACGATGCCCAATCGTTGCTGCTTCTGATGACGCCCACGTCGGATAGCCTCGTAGCCGACCGTATAGGTCTTCTCGTACTTTGCGATATCAGATTCCTTCGCTTGCAGCGGAAAGTGCGGTGCGATGTAAGCCAGATAAACGAAGAACGGCCTGTTACCATCTCTTTCGCTCTTCAGGTAGTCGATCGTGGCATCGGTGAACGCGTCCGTGGAATACCAAACGCCTTCTGGCTTCACTTGGGTACCGTCGCGAAAGATCGGACGCTTGTAGAATCTCGAAGGGTAAAAGTAGATTCCACCACCTTGCGGCGTGCCGTAGAACCGCTGGAATCCGCGTCGGTCCGGCCAGAATTCTCGCTTGTCCCCCAAGTGCCACTTGCCTGCCATAAACGTTTGGTAACCTGCTTGCCCAAGTAACTCAGCAATGGTGGCGCATTCCCGATTCAGCTGAACGGAATACTCAGGCAGTGTGGTTTTAAGGTACGTCATGTGCCCCATACCCGCATCCCACTGATATTGCCCTGTCAGCAAAGCCGCTCGCGTGGGGCAGCATCGCGACGTGTTGTAGCAGTGAGTGAAAAGCAACCCATCGCGAGCTAAGCCATCCAGATTCGGAGTGTCGATTTCCGCTCCCGTGCAACCGAGATCCGAGTACCCCATGTCGTCTGCAAGGATGACGATAATATTCGGCCGTTCGCCGCGAGCATCCAAGTTCGCTTCGTCAATCGTCTGAGCGATGGTCACTGAACAGCAACACAGTAGAAACGCAACTTGGCCTACGAGAGTTGTCGCGTTCACTTGTTTGACTTCGACTTGGCGGCGGCCCATTTGATCGCTTCCACGATGTGCTGACGACCGAACTCGGTATCGAGGGACCGGACGTCGTGGCCCAGTTCGGTGTAGAAGAAACGCCCGCCTTCGTTTTCGTGCAGCCATGCAATCGGGTGGTCTTTGCCCATGGCTTTGCCGCCGCGTGTCTTGAAGTAGTCCCGAACCGGCTCAAACGTGGACTCGTCCACTCGTAACAGGACCTTGAAACCCGGCAGGTTCGTTACGGCTTGAGTGTGATTCGTCCAGTCCGCAGTGTATTGGAAGCTTGCGCCATGGCCGCGAACGGTTGGGTGATCATTCATCGAGGCATCGACCTTTACCGTCGCCTCAAGAAACTCAGAGTCGCTGTTAAAGTCGCAGCCACCCAGCTTGCTCAGCCACTCCCACTGGGTTTGATGCACGAGAGCTGCATGCAGAGCGACGATTCCTCCGCCTGCTCGATACCAGTCGCGAACTTTGTTCTGCTGCTTTTCGTCAAACAACTTCGTCAGTTCGTTCGAGTTATTCAGGATCAAGACGTCATAGCGATCCAGCAGATTCAAGTCCTTCGGACTCTCCGTGACATCAATCTGCATTCCGGTCTCGTCGGCTAATCTGGCCAGCCAACCGCTCACAGCAGCAGTTTCGGGATGGCGATACCAACCTGTACCAGCGAA
>JABDKS010000954.1 GCA_013002105.1 Pirellulaceae bacterium
CCTATCGACCGGACAACCGTTACATCTTTACATCGACGTGAATTTTTGTCGAAATGACACCAAAGACGCTAATCCAAGGATCGCAACGCAGATCAGCAAATGCTTGCAAATCGCGGTCGGTAACGAATTCGACAATAAAGTAGCCGTCACGCTCCGCCGTGACGAAGCCCGACCACGGTTGTTTCCATTTCTTTAGATTTGGATCGTAGCGGCACGTTTTGCGATCGTCGGTTTTTACTGCGACAAAATCGGATCCGTTGGGGAACGCATTGTCGGGCTACATCACGGCGGAGCGTGATGGCTACTTTGATGCCCGACGATAGGCGTTTGCATGTCGCTTGTTTGGATCGTGGCGGCTTGTTTTGCGGTTGTCGGTTTTTACTGCGACAAAATCGGTTGCGTTGGGGAACGCATTGTCGGGCTTCATCACGGCGGAGCGTGATGGCTACTTTGATGCCCGACGATAGGCGGAAGCATGTCGCTTGATTTGGATCGTAGCGGCTTGTACTGCGATTGTCGGTTTTTAGTGCGACAAAATCACTTCCGTTGGGGAACGCATTGTCGGGCTTCATCACGGCGGAGCGTGATGGATACTTTGATGCCCGATGAATTGGCGGATCCATGTGTTGGTTTGGATCGCGGTGGCAAGTGTTGGTTTTGCTGCGACGGAATTGGTTCCGTCGCTTAGCGCGTCGCCGGGCTGCGTCACGTGAAGAGTGATGGTTACTCGTCGTCCGGATCAGGTCATCTGTTTGGCACGAATCGCTGCGGAGACGGAGTCGTAGACCTTGAAGACTTCTTTGTCCAAACCGAGCACTTCAAAGACTTCTTGTATCGACTCGCGCACACCACATAGATGCATGGTGGTTTTCATTTGCGCCAGATCCGCGCCCAGGTAGAGCAACACGCTGATGGCTTGCGAAGAACATCGCTGAACTGCGGCCACGTTCAAAATCAGATGGACGGGTTTGGCATCGGCCACAAAGTCAAACAGCTCCTTCTTGAGTTGCTCGACAGCGTCCGTCGATAACATGCTATCGTCGCGAATATGGACGACGTGACTGCCATCAATCAACTGCACCTGGAAGCGTTCGTACTTGGGTTTTGCAGCAGCGATCTTTCGCAAAAGTTGCTTCATCGAATCGGCCAGTTCAAGCGCCGATGCGTAGCGGTCTTTGGGATTGCGCTGCAGCGTCCGCAGCAACGCCTCACTGACTTCATGATCGATGTCGGAACGAATTTGGTCGATCGGCACAGGTGTTTTACGCATTTGCTGGCGATAAATTTCCTTGTGCGTGCCGGTGAACGGCAGCCGACCGGTCAACATCATGTACGCGATCGCACCAAGTGAATAGATATCTGACGCCGGCCCGATCTCTTGCCCGTTACTTGTGACGACTTCCGGAGCAATGTAGCCGGGTGTGCCGACAATCAGGTCGTCAGTCAAATTCGTCCAGCGCGAATGGGCCAAGCCAAAATCGACGACGACCGGTTCGCCCGAGGGATCGATGATAATGTTGCTGGGTTTCAGATCGCGGTGGATCACGCCCACGCCATGCATCTTTTCCAGCGCCAGGGCAAGCTTGCCGACCAACAGCGCCGTTTGCTTGAGACTAAAACGCTCGTGCTTCTTGATCAGATCCTCCAACGACGGACCTTCGATAAACCCCATCGTCAGATAGACCACACCATCAAGCTCCGCGACCTCGTAGACCGGACAAAGATTGGTGTGCCGAATTTGCGCCATCGATTGCGCTTCTTGATAAAAGACTTCGCGCCAATCGATCCCCGCATAGCCTTTGGTCTCAGGGATTTTCAACGCCACCTTGCGGCGCAATTGGGGATCGATCGCCAAGTAAACGCGTCCCATGGTTCCGCGCCCGAGCAGACGAATGAGTTCATACCGGCCAAAGTTCTTGACAGGCTGATCATCGTCGTTGTCTGATTCCGAGCTATTGGGAGATTCCACTGCAACCATCAGATCTCTTCTCTCCTATCGTGACGAGCAATCCTGCAGTCTCCCCGTGACAGTTGGAGAGAATGTCGTTGTGAAAAGACTCAGTCGTGGAGAATTCGTGGCAATCGTTGTCACAAGAGTGGTACAACCGGTCGACTCCGGCGTCTCTACTCGTACTGATCTATGGTATCCGACCGGGCGAGCAAGTCAAATTATGTTCACTAGTCGCATCGTGGGGACGCAACCGTTGGGGGGGAATCAAAACGCGAGACACGTGGCGACGGAACGACCTGGAAGTGGACGGGCCACCTGAGTGCAATTGGTCGAGTGCAGGTGGCCGTGTGCAGGTGGCCGTGTGCAGTTGGTCGTGTGCAGGTGGCCGGTGGGAACCGGCCCTACGACTTCGTGACACCTTTGCGGCGGTTGGTGTCATTGCAATTACGACAACGCCTCGTTGGCTGTCACGACGGCTGCGGCGATCTCGGCCAGTTTGGTTCGTTTATCACGCGCGAGTTTTTGTAACCGACGAAACGCGTCTTCCTCTGTGATCGATGCTTGACGCATCAGGATGCCTTTGGCTCGTTCGATCACCTTGCGATCTTGCAACGTCTGTTGCAGCGACGCGTTCTCTTTCTTGAGCGACTCGAATTCCGCGAATCGGCGCATCACAATGGCGATCGCCGGCACCAACTCCTTCTCTGTTACCGGCTTGACCAAAAAACCAAGGATGTGCTCCTCCTGGGCAC
>JABDKS010001090.1 GCA_013002105.1 Pirellulaceae bacterium
AGCCTCGTCGATCGCATCGTTCGTTGCGTTTGCCGTCGAAGATCTCCGGCCCGAAGCCGTGCAGATCACCGACAAAGAAGGCCGTAGCTACACCGTTCCGGATGAACAGGTACACCAGATCAATAGCCAGGTGGAATACATCGCCGAATTGGAAAGCAAACTTTCACACAAGGCCGAGACCCAACTATTGCACTTCTTGGGATACGGCAACGCGAGCGTGCAAGTCAGTTTGGACATGACGTTTACACAGGGATCGACCACGATCACCAAGTACGATCCTGACGGCAAAGTCGCGGCCGATGAGGATTTGGTCTCCGAAACAACGACCAACGCCGAGGCGCCGACCGAAGGTGCCGCCGGTGTCGCATCGAACTTGCAAACGCGTCGGCGCAGTGGCTCCAACGTCGAAAGCAAAACCGAAAATATCAAGACGACGTATCTGGTACCCAAGACCGAAGAAACGCAGGCAAATTCGACGCCGGTGCGAAATTTCATGTCCGTCAGCGTGTTGGTCAATTCAGCTGCCAATGGGATTCAGCAAGAGGACGGCACGCTGCCCGCCGGATTGGACGAAAAGGTGACAGCCATTGTCAAGAACGCGGTTGGCTTTCGCACCGACACCGACACAATCTCGGTTGAGTTCTTTGCCTTTCCACAATCGGAATTTTCGATGGAGCCAGTCGCGGTCCCATTCGATTGGGCACGTTTGGCAAAAGTGGTCGAAAGTGCTTCGCTGGCGGTAGCC
The DNA here is from genome assembly GCA_013002105.1 of Pirellulaceae bacterium. The sequence continues at coordinate 746 of JABDKS010001090.1, forward strand.
GCACTACTGGCATTTGTGATGGGCTTTTTATTGCTACGAAAGATCCAGCCGATGACAAGTACGGATAATTCGGTCGCTGCACCCCAAATGGACCGCGAGCGGATGGAAAATGTCAATCAGTTGTCGGATTTGATCAAAGAACATCCCGAGGTATTCACGCAAATCGTTCGTTCTTGGTCGGGAGTCGACAACCAAGAAACTTCTTCGCAAAGCAAAGCCGCGTAAGCGATAGGAGTCACCTTTGGCCATGAATATGCTAACGCGTTCCGAGCGACTAGCGCTGCTACTGAACCTGCTGGGGGATGAAGCGACGGAGATCGCGCGTACTGGTATGCAAGGTGGGGCTCGTGAAGAGCTCGAAGCGGCGATTCGGGATTTCGAGACGTATCCACCCAGTCAGGAAGAAATTGACTTGGTCCTCGATGACTTCGAGAGCTATTTCAAACTCGCGCTATCAGCCGTGGATCAACCCGAACACGCGGGACCCGACGAGAATCTGCCGGCAAGCGTCCCGGGACCGAAACTTCTGCAAATTGCAGAGGAACAATTCGACGTCGAGGTGGAACCGACCAAGAAGTTCGCGCCGCCCGAGTTGACCGGCAATACCATTTTGGACCTCAATCGCGTTCATCCCTACCAAGTCGCGCGAGCCTTGAAAGATGAAAGTCCCGCTGTCATCACTTTAGTCGTGCGCAAATTGGCCAATGAACACGCCGCCAAGACCATCGAGTACCTGCCGGCCGCAGTCCGCCCCGTTGTTTTTCTGCAAATGGCACAACCTTCGGCTGTCAAGCCAATGATCGAAGAACGCGTGTTGCAACAAACGTTGCAAATGGCGTTACAGGTCGAAGAGCGGCAAAGCGAAGTCGATTCGGCCGAGATGATGGCCAACTTGATGCGTTCGCTGCCGCAAGCTGTGCGAGCACCGATGCTGGAAGAGTTAGCTAGAACCGACAAAGAAGCCGCCGACGCGGTCAAACAGCAGCTCTATCAGTTCCAGGATCTGGAACGATTGGAGCCACGGGATCTGCAAAAACTGCTGGCACAGTGTCCCAGCGACGTACTTGGGCTGGCATTACAAAACGCCAACGCCGAATTGCTGACACAGGTTCTTAGCAACATGTCCAAACGCGCTAAGGAGTCGTTGCAAGAAGAGATGGAGTACATGACCAACGCAAAAGAGGAAGAAATCGAGCGCGGTCGCGCCGACGTCGTCAAACTGTTGCTTCCGTTGATTGAATCAGGCGAAATCTCACTGTAAAAGCATGTCCAACGTTCAACTCCAATTCAAAACGATGCCTACATCGATTGCCGCACCCGGCTGTCATGTCTCGCAGCACGAAATGGCAGCCAAACCGGCCGATCCTCAACTGGACGTTCAGGCTGCCGCAACCTTACAGGCCATTGCCACAAGTATCCATGCTTTACGCTCCGATGTGGACCAGCAACTCAGCCAGATCCAGCAGAGCACGACGGCAATCGCGATCGAAATATGCAGAGCTGTCCTCAGTGACGGCGCCGAGGAACTGGTCGCAAAACGTATCGAACATTATCTCCAACTTGCGTTAGAGCAAATGCGGCCTGACGCACCCAAGCAGGTGTCGGTCCATCCCGACTGCGCAGATCGGATCGCCAGTTGGATCGCGGACTCGGTCGATCCAAACATCATCATTTCAACCGACGCATCGATCGCTGCCGGCGATTGCCGAATCGAATCAGGACAAACCGGAATCTCCGCCAGTTTGAACGATTTCTTGGACTCGATTACCCAGCAGTTGAGCGTTGCAAGCACCCGTTAGTCTCCCCATGATCGACCTTTCACCACAGCAATGTCTCCGCAAGACTGGACGCCTTAACAGTGTCGCCGGTCGCATCTGCGCAACCATCGATGCGGGAATGGGAGAACTGGTCAAAATCCAATCCGCCAGTCACGACAGCGTGCTGGCCGAAGTGATCGGTTTTGACCACGATCAAGTTCAGCTGATGCCATTTGAATCGGGCAACAACTTTCGCCAAGGCGACTTAGTCGTGGCGACCGGGCGCAAGATGCAGCTGCCCGTCGGTTATGGGATGCTGGGCCGCGTTATCAATGCCATCGGGCGACCGATCGATTCGGCTGGGATTTTACCTTGCGATGCAATGACCGAGGTGGACTTTGATTCGCCCGACCCGCTGACGCGACCGCACATTCAGGACCCCTTCGTCACGGGCATGCGAGCCATCGACGGTTTCCTGACACTGGGCCGCGGTCAACGTGTTGGTCTGTTTGCTGGTAGCGGTGTGGGCAAAAGCACGTTGCTGGGTGAAATCGCAAAAAATGCGCAGTCGGATGTCAACGTCGTCGCAATGATCGGTGAACGAGGTCGAGAGGTGCGGCCATTTATCGAGCATAGCTTGGGCCCCGAGGGTCTGAAAAAGTCGATCGTGATTGTTTCCACCTCGGACCAACCACCGCTGGCCCGCGTACGCGCAAGCGAAGCCGCCGTGCTGATCGCAAGTTGGTTTCGCGGCCAGGGTCACAACGTGCTGCTGATGCTGGACTCGCTGACTCGATTGTCACACGCCCAACGCGAATTGGGACTACTGCTGGGCGAACCGCCGACTTCTCGCGGCTACACCCCGAGCGTTTTCCAAAAAATGGCACAGCTGCTGGAACAATTGGGCACAAACGAAACGGGATCGATCACCGGATTGTTGACGGTACTGGTCGACGGCGATGATATGAACGAACCGGTTGCAGATGCCGCCCGTTCGATCCTGGATGGACACATCGTGCTCGATCGAAAGTTGGCTCATCAAGGCCATTTTCCCGCCATCGATGTTCTGGCCAGCGCCAGCCGTTTGTTCAATGAAGTGACCAGTGGTGAGCACCAACAGCAAGTTGCTAACGCGCGAGCGATACTGGCAAAATACCGCGAGGTCGAAGACCTGATCCAAATTGGTGCCTACAAGAAAGGCATCGTCGCTGAGTCGGATCGCGCAGTCGATAAATTCCCCATCGTGAATCAGTACCTGCGTCAATCGCTGAACGTCACGAGTGACTATACAGCCACGCTGAGCGACTTGTCCGTACTGAACCAATTGATAGGGCCATCACTATGAGCGGCATGCAGCACAAACTCACGCGAATCGAGCGACTCCGGTCGATGGAGCAAAACAAACTGAATTCGCTGGCCGTTGAGCTATCGGCGATTGAGTTGCAAATTGCAGAACAAGGCAAGCAACTAACTGGCTTGAAGAATCAGATGGAAAAGATGTCGACCAATCGTGATTCCTACAGTGTCGACGCCCACCAGCAAGCCATGTTGTGGGTGGAGCATCTGCAGTCTCAAGCCGTCAGTTTGAAACAGAAAATTCAAGAGACCGAGTCGAAGCGAAACGAAATACGAAACACCGTCATGGAACAAAAGACAAAAGTTCGCGGATGGGAGTTGTATATCGATCGGCTCAGCGCAGAAGCAGCCGGCGAATCGGAAAGACAGGAATCGCTGATTGCTGATGACCGCCATCTCAATAATCCAATGACGAGGTAAGCGATGAAATCCATACTAGCAGCGATTGTCACTTGCTTGATCTTGTTCGGCGTCTCGGCCGGCACGACCAAGTTCTTTTATCAGCCGACCGCTGACGAAGACGCGGTCGGCGAAACCCGCGATGGGGCGCCATCGATTTCGACCGCCGCGGCATCGCAGCAATCCGCCGACCACCGGCCGACCGCTGTACCGGTGGCATTTCGTCCCGATCAAGCTGTATCAGTCGAAGCCGTGCTGCAGATGAGTGACTCGATCAAGAAAATGGAGCAGCAGCTTATCGATCGCGAACAGCGTGTCCGCAAAGAAGAACTGCGCGTCAAGCTTTTGTTCGATGACTTGGCAACAGAACAAGATGAATTGAGAGCTTTTAGCGAAGGGATCGATGCAAAGGTTGATCTTTTGAATCAGTTGACGGGGACTCTTAAAACGACGCTGGACTCGCTGGACGCTCGAAAAGCCGAACTGACAACGCTCGCGAAAGAGACGGGATCCGACGACGAATCGAAACAAACCGAACTCGACAACAAAGTCAACGACGTCAAGAGTTGGTTCGCCAATCTGGAAGCCACGCAGGCAGCTGATTATCTGAAAGAGTTTGCCAACAACGGCAAGCTGGAATTTGCCGCGACGTTACTGCAAAAAATGCCCGATCGGCAAAAATCCAAAATCTTGGGTGCAATGAGCGACCCGATTTTGGTGGACCAGCTGATCGATGCCCTTGCCATCCGCCCCAAAAAATAACGCACGAGAGTCACGATGGAATTTACAGACGTGGTAGCAATTGGCCGCGAATTTTTGACCATGGCACTCCTACTGTCCGCACCAGTCGTGGTGGTCAGTTTGGTCGTCGGGCTATTGATCAGCATCGGCCAAACGGTAACAAGCATTCAAGAACAGACGTTGTCGTTCGCTCCTCGGATCGTCGCCGTCGTCGTTGTTCTAATTTTCTCGGCCAACTGGTATTTGCAGACGTTGCAGAACTATACGGTCGGTGTGCTGACGACGATGGTGGAATTGGTTAAATGATCACCAACGCGCAGGTTGTTCTGTTCATGCTGGTGCTGACTCGGGTCTCCGCGTTTATCGCGTTTTTTCCGCTTTTCAGCAAAAAGCAACTGCCGAGCTTGGTGAAAGCCGGACTGGCCGGTGCGTTGTCGCTGTTTTGGTTTTGTCAGATCGAAGCGAACATGGGACCGACCGAGCAAGTGATCAACCAGATGAGTGGTTTCACTGGCTGTATGTTGCTGATCAAAGAAGGCATGATCGGAATCGTATTGGCAATTGCGATGGGATTGTTTTTTTGGCCCGCACGTATTGCCGGATCGTATGTAGGCCAAGAACTCGGTCTGTCGATGGCGTCGATCAGTGACCCAGGAAGCCAGGATTCGTCGACGCTGCTATCGCGAATTTTCGAAACGTTCGCGATCTTGCTTTTTTTTGCACTCAATCTGCACCACTTCTTGATCCTGGTCATTCATCATTCTTTTGAGAATGTGATCAGTCGCGGGAGTTTGCTGGAACTGCCAACCGAACGACTCGTGGGAATGCTCAACGGTGCCAGTGATTATGGCTTGATGATTGTCGCACCTCTGCTGATCGGTTTCATGTTGGTCACGCTGGTGCTGGCTTTTCTGAACCGGGCCGCGCCAACATTGAATCTGTTCTCGATTGGGATGCCGCTGCGTGTTGGGCTAGGCATCCTCTGTCTAC
>JABDKS010001091.1 GCA_013002105.1 Pirellulaceae bacterium
GTGCAGGGTGTGTCCACCCACGACCAGAGGCTTGTCGTTTGCGGCGGAATCGGTCATGGGAACGGTCGTGGACACGTGCAATCAAACTGCGGGCAATAGGTATTGAGCACCGGGAGGGAATTCAACCGCCGCCCACCAATGTCACGACTTCGACATCATCACCTGGGCCAACCACACGCTGCGTGTATTCTTCGCGAGGCACCACATCGGCATTGACCTCGACCGCCAAGTAATTCGGTGGCACGTCGACAGTGTCCAGCAGTTGCTCGACAGTCATCGGCGATTGAATTTCGACCACTTGGCCGTTGACGGTGATTTGGATCATGAACTGGTACCTTGTCGTGGGTGTGACAAAGGCGGGCGATTGAATCGGCTTAGCGATCGCTGGTCAGGTGTTACTGGTCAGGGGTTACTGGTTTTCGTCGTCAAAGGCGGCATCGAATGCAATGTTGCTGGGCGAGAAGTCCAGCTTCTTGGTGAACTCGCACGCTTCTCTGGCACCGAACGTTCTTTCCATACCGCAATCTTCCCATTCGATCGAAAGCGGTCCCTGGTAATCGATGACATTCAAGGCACGAATGATTTCTTCGAAGTTGACACCACCGCGACCCGGGCTGCGGAAGTCCCAACCCCGACGTGGATCACCGAAGTTCAAATGACTTGCGTTGATACCGCTGCGTCCGTCCAGAGTGACGATCGCGTCTTTGATGTGCACGTGATAAATACGATCGGGAAACGCGCGGATAAATTCAACCGGATCAATTCCTTGCCAAATCAGGTGGCTTGGATCGAAATTAAATCCAAACTCGGGCCGACGATCCAACGCGTCAAGAGCTCGCTGGGCGGTGTGAATATCGAATGCGATCTCCGTCGGATGGACTTCGAGCGCAAAACGGACGCCGCATTCACCGAACACATCCAGGATCGGATTGAATCGATCGGCCAGCAGTTGGAATCCATCGTCGATCATGCTTGGCGGGACGGGTGGAAACGAATAGAGCAAATGCCAGATGCTGCTGCCGGTGAAACCGTTGACGACGCCGACGCCAAACTTTTGCGCGGCTCTGGCGGTGTCCTTCAGTTCTTCGATGGCACGTTCGTTGACACCTGCAGGGTCGCCATCGCCCCAGACGTACTCGGGCAAAATGGCTTGGTGACGTTCATCGATGTTGTCCAGGACGGCCTGGCCAGCCAAGTGTGCGCTGATGGCGTGGCACTGAAGCCCTGCGTCGTTGAGCAGTTTGCGTTGGTTGTCGCAGTAATCGTCTTCGGCGATCGCCCGGTTGACCTCGAAGTGATCACCCCAGCATGCCAGTTCGATTCCGTCATAGCCGAAGTCGGCCGTCATGCGAGCCATTTCTTCGATTGGCAAATCGGCCCATTGGCCAGTGAACAAAGTGACGGGGCGTGCCATGAAGTTCTCCGCAGATTCAACAGTAATAATTTGAGCACAATAAACGACCCGTATTGTGCGATTGAAGCGTTGGAACTGCAACCAGCGCACCGCTTGCGACGAGTGGAGAAACTGGGGTTTTTCAACAAGATCGGGACGATTTGGCGGCTTACGTCGGGCCGACCACTTGGAATCGGCCAACAAGCGGCGACGTGGTTGATCCCGGACGTTACCAGTTGCGTCGAGTCCGTTGATGCGAGTGGAGATTTCGCGTGACGACCTGGGCCGAGCAGACCGGTCGTATTAGAGGCTTTGGAAGGCCAGTCGCCGTGCGTGCGCCTGCATCTGCTCTTGCAACTCATTGGCGGCTTGCTGATGTTGGGCCATCTGTATTTCGATCTCTTGTTGATGGAGCCGAAATCGGCGTTCACGCAAATCTTGCCGGGCGAAAGAGGCGTTAAGGTCCGCTTCGCGAGCATCCAAATCGGTTGCCCAAGTTTGCAGACGGCGAATCAGATCGGTGGCGTGGAGTTTCAGCCAGGCTTCGCGGCCCACCGGCTCGGCGGCCACCGCGGTCGACACGGACGTTTCGTCCAGTGGTGACCGGTGAGATGTCCGGTCTGTTGCGACGTGCGAATGGTCCACACGGTGGAACTGACTTTGCTGGCCAGCAGCCGTTGGTGAGCCCGCGGTCGTCGATGAGCCTGCAATCGTCGATGAAGTCGACGGTGCTGATGAGGTCGCCGGCGTCGACGGGGTAACATCATTCGCTGCGGGGGAGGCGACCACTGGTGTGACCACTGGCGCAGCGGGCATTTTTGTCGATCCAGTGGGACCGGAACTGGGTGGATCGAATCGGTATGCCCAGTGATTGGGCTGGGTGGGCGAGGTCATGATTGGGGGAGATGGCAAACGGTTGTGTTGGCGGACATTTAGCCAAGCGGTGGTTTTTTGGCCAACGCCGCACGTCTATTTACTTCGTCCAATGCCAACTCTCTACTGCATGAATCGCACCGAGCAAGATAAGATGGAGCGTCGAGGATGACCGTTTAAAACGCTTGTGCGGTTCATTTGCCCGTCACCGCGAGTGAATTGACCAGTCACCGCGAGTGAATTGACCAGTCACCGGTAGTAGATTCGCCAAACACCGCGAGTGAAAACGTCTCTTTGGTCGCAAGGTTCGCCTGGTTGAGCGTGCGATGATCTGCTTTGCTCACTCTATTGCTAAGGAATTTAACATGCGTCGGTTTCTTTTGATGATGTCCCTGTTCCTAACCATGATGCTGGTGGGTGCTACGTGCGCCGCGCGAGTTTCGGCACAGTCCGACGCCGCGACCGACTCGCCCGTGGACGTTAATGCATTGGTGGAGCAGTCGGCATCGCGAGGGATCGGGTTCTTGCGCAATCGGGGTCAAGCGGACGATGGATCGTTTAGCAGCGAGACCGGTGTCGCGGTCACTGCATTGTGTGTTCGCGCGATGCTGGTGCATCAGCCCGATTCGATCGATGCTCCGCATATCAAGAAGGCGTTGAAATTCATTGAGTCCAAAATGCAGGGTGACGGAGGGATCTACACTCAAGGATCGATGTATCGTAATTACGAAACATCCGTTTCGGTTGGTGCATTGGTGCAAGCCAACAAAGACGGCAGGTATAGCAGCGCACTGAAGCGAGCCGAAGCATTCTTGAAAGAGATTCAGTGGGATGAAGGCGAAGGGATCGAAACGTCGGACACCGCGTTTGGTGGATTTGGCTATGGCAAACACAAGCGTCCCGATTTGTCCAACACTGCTTTTACGGTCGAGGCCCTTCGTGATTTGGGTAACAATGCGGACGACGAAGCAATACAGAAGGCGCTGCAATTTGTGTTGCGAAGCCAGAATTTGGAAGGCCAAGGCAACGACACCGAACATGCGGATAAGGTCAAGGATGGCGGCTTTTATTACACGCCAGCAGCAGGCGGCAGCAGCCAAGCGGGCGAAGATGATGGTGGTGGTTTGCGCAGTTACGGATCGATGACCTATGCCGGGCTTAAGAGCATGATCTATGCCGGACTGACCGCGGATGACCCTCGTGTGGCGGCAGCCATGAGATTCATTCAGAAAAACTACACGCTCGAAGACAACCCCGGGATGGGGAAAGCCGGCCTGTACTACTACTACCACACATTCGCCAAAGCATTGGATGTTGCCAATGTCGAAGTGCTTGATGACAAGGATGGAAACCCCCATCCGTGGCGCGAAGAGCTCGCGACGCATTTGGTCGGCAAGCAGCAAAGCGATGGTGCTTGGGTCAATGAATCCAACGATCGCTGGATGGAAGGCGATCGCCAACTGGTGACAGCGTACGCGTTGCTGGCGCTGGGCCACTGCAAGCAGTGATGCCAGCAGAACACGGTTTCGATCCATCGCTGCAAACCATCGCGTAGCC